>CAXBRZ010000290.1:0-3960 GCA_963978075.1 uncultured bacterium
CAACTACCTGAGCGCTGCCTATCCGGTGCAGCACACGATTGCCGGGCGCAACTTGGTTTTCAGCTTGAACTTTCAGCGCAAGTTTGATTTCGACCGCACCATTGACACGGATTTCAATCTTGTGGGCGGCTCGTTTGGCAACTTCATCAGCGACCGCTTCCGCGTCAACTACAAGCAGTCTGGGCAGTTGAACGCGCTCTCGCCCGCGGCGGCGATTGAGCTGATGCTTTCGGAGGACGCGAAACTGCCGGCTGCCATCCGGCGCGAGGCTCCGAAGATTGAACGCGTCATCGGGAAGATCGTTGCCGCCTTCAAACGCGGCGGACGGCTCTTCTACGTCGGCGCGGGCACGAGCGGGCGGCTGGGCATCCTCGACGCGAGCGAGTGTCCGCCGACGTTCCGCGTTCCGTCGGAACTGGTGCAGGGCATCGAACCTGCCGAGCTTGTCCGTCGCGCGTTCGACCTCACCACACTCGGGCAGCGCTACCGCCAGTTCAGCGCGCTGTTCGCGCCGGTGGCCGAACACCTCTTCAAGGGTGCCGCTCCCGTCCCCGCGCGCGCCTTCGTCATCCGCACCCTGCTCGTGCACGAGTACCGACGCATCCACCTGCGCGATCCGCTCGTACCGGCCTCGCTGCTGCCGGCGGACTACCCGGGTCACGCCGCGTATGCGCTGTGCAAGGCGATCTACCATGCGGTGCTGGAGGCAGCCGAGACCCACCTGGATGAGGTGGCCGAATGTTTTGCCGGCGCCTTGCCCACTCCCGCGCCTTCCCTCTACGAGCGCTTTCCTGCCACCGACGGCAAGTGAACGCCTATCATTTGCGCTTTCCCGCCGTGGAGCCGGACCGATGTTCCGCCCTCTCCTGTTTGTCCTTCTGCTGGCGCTCGCGCCGCTCGGCGGTGCGCGTGCCGCGCCTGCCAAGATCAATGTCGACGGATACGCAGCGCTCGCGCTGACCTGCATCCACCAGCAGTACCCGAACCACCTCTCGCTTGCCGTCGGCGCCGATGCCGACGTCATGCCACCCTACGCCCTGCACCCGTCGTTCTACGGCTGCCTCGACTGGCACTCCGCGGTGCACGGGCACTGGCTGCTTGTGCGCCTGCTGCGCGAGCATCCCAAGGCGGCGTGGGCCGACGAGGCCCGCCGCCGTCTGGACGAGGACTTCTCGCCAGGAAGGCTGGCCATCGAGGTGCAGTATTTCAAGCAGCCGAACCGCACCTCGTTCGAACGCCCGTACGGGCTTGCGTGGCTGCTCACGCTGACCGCCGAGTTGCGTCAGTGGCAGGATCCGGACGCACAGCGCTGGCTCGCGGCACTCGTGCCGCTCGAGACGGTCGCCCTCGAGCGGATCACCACCTGGCTGCCGAAACTGCGCTATCCGATCCGCATCGGCGAGCACAACCAGACGGCCTTCTCGTTCGGCCTGATCTGGGACTGGGCCGTTGTCGCCCACCGCGAGGATGTGAAGGAACTGCTCGCACAGGCAGCGGGGCGCTTTTACAGCCACGACCGGCAGTGCCCGCTGGCCTATGAGCCCTCCGGCGAGGACTTCCTGTCGCCGTGCCTTGCGGAGGCGGATTTCATGCGCCGCGTCCTGCCGCAGGCGGACTTTGCGCGCTGGCTCGACACCTTCCTGCCGAAGCTTGGCAAATCGATCCAGCTTGCGCCTGCGTTGGTGACCGATCGCAGCGATCCCAAACTCGCGCACCTGGACGGGCTGAACCTCAGTCGCGCCTGGATGCTCAAAGGCATCGGCCTGGCCTTGCCCGCGCGCGACGCACGACGCGCTCCCCTGCTTGCCCTGTCGGCCGAGCACGCCGACGCGGCCCTGCCGGCCGTCACGGGCGAACACTACGAGGGCGGCCACTGGCTCGGCACCTTCGCGGTGTACCTCGCCTCCCACTGAGACCGAGCCATGCACGCGACGGGTCCCTGCCCATGAGTCCGCAGACGACGGAATGGGTCGTCAGCGCGCTCGCCGCCTTTGCGGTCGGGCTGGGCAAGTGGGGACTCGCCGCGATGGGCACCTTCGGCGTGCCGCTGATGGCGCTCGTGATGTCGCCGCTGCGCGCGGCGGCCGTCCTGTTGCCGGTGTTCGTGTTTTCCGACGTCTTCGCGCTGTTGCTGTACCGGCGTCACTTCAGCGCACGCAATCTCGCGATCCTGATCCCGGCCGCCACGCTCGGCATCGCGCTCGGCTGGTACTTCGCGGCGAGCGTCTCCGACCGCGCCATCGAAATCCTGATCGGCCTCATCGGCCTTGCCTTCTGCGTGAACCGCTGGCGGCAGCGTCACCACAGCGTGGCGGCGCACGGTGCGGACGTGCCGCGCGGGACGCTCTGGGGACTGGTGCTCGGCTTTGCGAGTTTCGTCGCCCATGCCGGCGCACCGCCCTTTCAGGTCTATGTACAGCCGCAGCGCCTGCCGCGCCTTGTGTACGCAGGCACGAGCGCCATCACCTTTGCCGCCGTGAATGCGATCAAGCTCGTGCCGTACTGGGCGCTCGGGCAGTTTTCGACCGACAACCTGCAGCTGTCCCTGTGGTTGTGCGCCCCGGCGCTCCTCGGCACCCAGGTCGGCAAGGTGGTCGTGCGGCGTGTTTCCGAGGAGGGCTATTACCGCTTCCTCATGGCCGCCCTGGTCGCAGTCTCGCTGCAACTGATCTACAAGGGGCTGCACTGAAGCGCCGCGTGGCGGGCGGCACGACAGCGGTGTCAGCGTGGCAGCAGGATGCCGGCGATGAGCGCGAAGAGGACAGCGCCCTTGAGGAGCACTGCCGCTGCCGCCAATCGACGGTTGAGCGGACGCGCCCTCACAGCGACGGCAGCGTCGCGGCCGCGGCGCCGATATCGGGCAGGATGGCATAGCCCTCGTGGAACTGTGCCGGCCAGCGGGCGGGACGTCCGCTGGAGAGTTCGATGCACGCGTAATCCACCTCCGCACGCACCAGCGTCTGGCCATCGCTGTCGCGCAGCACCTGGAAGCGTCGCCGCACGCGCATGCGCGAGGAGCCGGGCAGCAACCAGGTCGCCACCGTGATGTCCTCGCCCAGCAAGGCAGGCCGCAGGTAGACGATCACCGTGCGCACCACCGCCATGCCGCGATCGAGCGCCAAACACGTCTCGACCGGCAAACCGAGGCGCGCCGAGTGGTCCCAGGCAGCCTCGTCGAGCCAGCGGACATAGAAGGTGTTGTTGACGTGACGGTACTCGTCGATCTCGTCGGCGCGCACGCAGCGTGCATGCCGATGGGGATGGGGCAGATCAAACACCGGTTCAGTCGACGACACACGACGCTCCAGAAAGACGGGCACCGCCACAGTGTAACGACTGGCGCCACGGGCCGGCAGTGCGGATATGGTAGTTTGCCGGCATGAGCGCTCCTTCCCCACCGGCCGTCGCCTCGCCGCCCATCGCAGCCGCGACCCTCATCGTCCTGCGCGAGGGCGCGGCGCAAACCGAAGTCCTCATGCTGCGACGCCAGCACGCCCTCAATGCGTTCGGCGGCCTGTGGGTGTTCCCCGGCGGCAAGATCGAAGCGGCAGACCGGACCTATGCGGCGTGGCTCGAAGCCTTGGCCGACACGCTGCCCGCCGCCGACCTGTTTACCGGCGTGCCGGGCGGCGCGCCGGAGATGGGCAGCCACGCCTCGCGGGTCGCAGCGATCCGCGAGACTTTCGAGGAGACCGGCCTATTGTACGCGTCGGCCGCCGACCCGGACTTCGGCCCGCGCTACCAGCGACACCGCGAGGACTGGCGGGTCGCCGTCACCCGGGATGGCAGCGCCTTTGAAGCACTGCTCGACGCGGAACAGGCCAAGCCTGACCTGCATGCCTTGCACTACTGGCTCCGCATGGTGCCGCCGCTGGACGTGCCGCGACGGTTCGACACGGATTTTTTTCTGGCGCTGGCGCCCGATGGACAGGAACCGCGCGTCGACCTTCGCGAGTCGAT
>CAXBRZ010000291.1:0-3942 GCA_963978075.1 uncultured bacterium
GCCGGTCATGCTGCCGCTGGTCCTCTTCGTGTCCTCGCTGCAGACCTTCGTGGCGGCCTTTGCGAAAACCTTCCGCGAGGCGCAGACACAGCTCGGACTCCTGCAGCTCGTACCGGTCGTGCCGGTGCTGCTCGTGACCATCCTGCCCTTCAAGACGGCCACCTGGATGTATGCCGTTCCGCTTGTGGGCCAGCAGCTCGTCATCACGCGCGCGCTGCGCGGCGACCCGGTCGGCCTCGTGCCCGAACTGCTCACGATCCTGTCGACGTCGCTGGCCGCCCTGTGGGCCTACCGGGCCGCGCGGCGCGCCTACGCCTCCGAGCGCCTCGGACTCGCCGGATAATCTCGGCCAAAGCAGGCGCTCAATCTTATTAATAAATGGGGAAAAAGATTTGTAATTTATTGTATTAAATGTATTTTTATTGAATTGATATTATTCATTTAATTATTCATAATTCAATTCATGACCCCGCTTGCCGCACGCCTCCTGACCTCGCTCGCCCGTGGGCCGGCGTCCGCCACCACCCTGACAACACAGCTTCGGACGTCACAACCGACCTTGTCACGGGCCTTGCGCCGCCTGCAGCAACAGGACGAGGTCCTGGCGCTGCGCAGCGGCAGGCAGGTCACCTACGCCGCCCGGCGGACGGTCCGCAGCATCGGCTCCCGTTGGCCACTCTTCCGGGTGACCCACGAGGGCTCCATCCAGCGCCTCGGGGAACTGGCAGCCCTGCAGCCGAGGCACTATCAGCTGAGCGGACCGGTGGCCGTGGCAGGACTCACCGATGCCCTGCCCTACCTGCTGCAGGATCTGCGACCCGCGGGCTTTCTCGGCAGGCTGGTACCGAAACGGTATCCCGGTCTGGTGGCTCCCCCGCGCATCGGCGACTGGAACGACGAGCATATGCTTGAGTACCTGGTCCGCTACGGCGCCGATCTCCCCGGCGACCTGATTCTGGGAGACGAGGCGCTCGAACTGAGCCTCGCCCTGCGCTCGGACGAGCAGACGATCGACCGGGAATCGCGCGCCGGAGCCTATCCCCGCCTGGCAGAGGCCGCCCTGCGCGGGGACGGGGGGCACTCCTCTGCGCAAGGCGAGCAACCCAAGTTCACGGTCCGTATCGGCGGCCCACAGCCCCAATCGCTGATCGTCAAGTTCTCACCTCCGACGAACGATGCGCCTGGGCGCCGCTGGTCGGACTTGCTGATCGCCGAACACCTCGCGCTGCAGACGCTGTCGGAGGGCGGGATTTGGGCAGCGCACAGTGCGGTATTGGAAAGCGCAGGCCGCTGCTTTCTTGAGGTCGTCCGATTCGACCGACCCGGCACCCATGGCCGCCGCGGAATCGCATCCCTGCTCGCGGTGGACGCCGCGCGCTATGGCGAACTCGATCGATGGAGTCGCGCCGCGGCGCGCCTGTGCCGTGACGGCGCACTGCCGCCTGAGGCGCTCGACAACGCGAGACGTATCGAAGCGTTCGCGATGCAGATCGCGAATTCGGACCGTCACTTCGGCAACCTGTCGCTGTGGGATGCCTACACCGGCTCGTTTGAATTGGCCCCGGTGTACGACATGCTGCCGATGGCTTACGCGCCGCGCAGCGACGGGCGCTTGCCTGACTATTCGCCACTGCCTCTGCCCACGGCGGAAACCGCGGAGGTGTGGCAAGCCACCGGACTCCTGGCGCGGCGCTACTGGGAGCGCGTCGCCAACGACGCCCGCATCTCCACCGACTTCCGCACCATCGCGGACCGCCACGCCGCGGAATGATCGCGCGAGGCCCGCCACGTCCCACCCCGCCCCGTCGGAACGGCGCGGTCTCATAAGGTCACCGGTCTGACAATGACGCGTCTGCAGAGCGGACGGTGCAGCGGTAGGATGGCAAAAAAACCATGCGAGGATCTGGGGCAATGACGCTCGACCGCCGCCGCTTTTTGACCCTCTCCGCGCTCGGCGTCACCGTGCCGTTCCTGAGAGGCAACGCCGTCGAGGCGACCTTCAGCCGCCCGAGTGTGCCGCTTCAGCGGGTGCGCCTGCTCGACGGACCCTGGCGCGACGCCATGCTCGTCAATGCAAGGTCGCTCCTCGCGCTGGAGCCTGAAAGGTTGCTGCACATGTTCCGCCTGACCGCAGGGCTGCCGTCTACCGCGACCCCGCTCGGCGGCTGGGAAGCGCCGGACAATGAACTGCGCGGCCACTACACCGGCCATCACCTCTCGGCCCTCGCCCTCCTGCATGCCCAGACGGGTGAACCCGAAGCCCGGGCCCGCGCCGAGATGCTTCTCGCCGGGCTTCTTGCCTGTCAGGAGGCCTTGGGCACGGGCTATCTGTCGGCCTTTCCCGAGGAACTCTTCGACCGGCTGCGTGCCGGCAAGAAGGCATGGGCGCCGTTCTACACGCTGCACAAACTGCTGGCCGGCCTTCTGGATGTGCACGAACACTTGGGCCTTTCGGACGCGCTCGGCGCCGCCACCCGTCTCGCCCAGTGGGTCGAGCGCTGGACGCAGCCTCTGGGCGAGGAGGCCATGGCGCGCGTGCTGGAGCGCGAGTACGGCGGCATGAACGAGGCGCTCTACCGTCTGGCCCGGGTCACCGGCGAGACGCGCTACGCCACGCTTGCCGCCCGCTTCAATCACGAGCGCCTGTTCGCGCCGCTCGTGGCCGGTCGCGATGAACTGACCGGCCTGCATGTCAACACCACGGTGCCCAAACTGATCGGCGCGCTCGAGGGCGCGGCGGTCGAGCCATCGGCGCGGCTGCAAGTGGCGGCGGAACATTTCTATCGCATGGTCAGCGAGGAGCGCTGCTATGTGACCGGCGGCACGAGCAACGGCGAGAGCTGGAATACCCCCGCCGGCACGCTCAAGGGAGAACTGTCCGGCTACACGCAGGAATCCTGCGTGAGCTACAACCTCATGAAGCTTGCGCACCGCCTGCACGCCCTGCACGGCGACCCGCGCCGCATGGACGATTACGAGCGACTGCTCGTCAACGGCATCCTTGGTGTGCAGCACCCGAAGGACGGCGCCAAGCTCTACTACCTGCCGCTCGCGCCCGGTTACTGGAAACTCTACGGCACGCCGCTCGCTGACTTCTGGTGCTGCACGGGCAGCATGGCCGAGGCGCACGCCAAGTTCGGCGAGGCGGTCTACACCGAGCGCGAGGGACGGGTGGGCGTCGAACTCTTCATCGCCTCGCGCCTCGCACCGGGCATCAACGGCTTAAGTGTCCGGCAGGAAACGCGCTTTCCCGAAGAACATGGCACATGCGTTTGCATCGAGACCGCGCCCGCCCGCCGCGTCACGCTTGAAATCCGCATCCCGGGCTGGGCCCGTGGCGGGACGGCCCACCTGAATGGACGTCTGCTCGAGGCCTTCGCCGAAGGACCGGGCCGCCTGACACTGACCCGCATCTGGACGGCAGGTGACACGCTCGAGGTGCGGTTTGGCTGTGCGCTTCTCGCCACGGAACTGCCCGGCGACCCGCAGTACGTCGCCTTCACCTGCGGCCCGGTCGTGCTGGCGGCGCGCTTGGGATCCGGCTCGCTCGATGCCGCCCACCTGCGCGCGCCGCCGACCGCACCACGCACGGTGCCGGAGTATCCGCTCGAGGCACTGCCGATGGCCCCGCTGAGCGCCGCCCTGCGCGACCCGCGAGCGGTGCTGCATCCCGTCCCGGACAGACCGCTGACCTTTAGATACGCCGGACCGCCTGCGCTTGAGTTCGTGCCACTGTGGACGGTGCAGGACGAGCGCTTGCCGGCTCCGCCCGATCGTGTGCAAAGAGCCTTTCGGTCGGACGCGCCAAACCGGCTGTGGGTCACCGATTTCACGTACGTCGCGACCTGGACGGGCTTCGTTTACGTCGGCTTCGTCATCGATGTTTTCTCCCGCCGAATCGTCGGATGGCGGGTCTCGTCGTCTATGCGAACCGATCTTGCC
>CAXBRZ010000292.1:0-3919 GCA_963978075.1 uncultured bacterium
ACCGTCGGGCGACGCGGTTTGGGGCGTGCGCCATAGACGACAACGGTTTTTCCGGTCGCCTTGAGCAGACCCTGCTCCTCAAGCGTCTTGAGCACTCGGCCCGCCATTTCACGCGAGCAGCCCACAAGGCGGGACAGTTCCTGGCGGCTGACTTTGATCTGCATGCCCTGAGGATGGGTCATGGCGTCGGGTTCGCCGCACAAATCCATGATCGCGTGTGCCACACGGCCGATCACATCCACAAAGGCAAGGTCGCCGAGTTTCTTGTTGGTGCGATCGAGGCGGGTCGCGAGCTGGGTGGCCAGTTCGAAAATCAGTCCGGGGCTTTCCGCCGCAATTTGCCGGAAGCGGGCATACGTCATTTCGGCGAGTTCGCATGACTGCCGGGTACGCACCCAGGCACTGCGGGTGGAGCCCTCGCTGAACAGGCCCATTTCGCCAAAGAACTGTCCGCGCGAGAGGTACGCAAGCACCATCTCGTTGCCTTCCTCGTCCTCGATCATCACCTCGACCGAGCCGCTGATGATGTAGTAGAGAACATCCGGCAGGTCCCCGGCATGGATCAGCACCGTCTTGGACGGCACCGAGCGGATGCGGCAGTAACTCAGAAAACGGTTGATCGCGGGCACGTCGCCGATGAGCTTGACCTGATCTTCCATTCCCCGTTTCCCCTTTTAGTCCCCTGCCGTTGGGTGGCAGATATAGAACATAATCAAGCAGGTGGCAACCGCGGACGCGGTTTGCGTCAGATCCAATACGCGCTTTTGGTCATGATTTTCGCGGTGCCGCGCATCAATCCCCGTGTGGCGGCGTTCAATGGCGCACCGCCGCGCTCGATCGCATGGTCCCGGTGAGCCATCTCGTCGGCCTTCATTTGCTTGAGGATGACGCGGCTACGGTGATCTGAGCCCGGCAACCGTTCGAGGTGGTGATCGATGTGTCCCTCGACCTGTCGTTCCGTTTCCGCGATGAATCCGAGGCTGATGGCGTCACCGGCGAGACCCGCGGCAGCGCCGATGAGTGCGGAGCCCACATACCAGACAGGTCCGAGCAGGCTTGGCCGGGACCCCAGTTCCTGCAACCTCTGAGCGCACCATACGAGGTGATCTCCCTCCTCGCGAGCCGCCTGCAGCAGGAACTCCCGTACGTTCGGGTCGTGGGCCACAAGGGCCTGCCCGTGATAGAGCGCCTGGGCAGCAATCTCGCCTGCATGGTTCACCCGCATCAGGCCCGCCGCATGACGCCGGTCGGCGCCCTTTTCGAGGTCCTTGCCTGGGTCCGAGACGGGGGTGGGCGAGGGTCTGCCGGCACACGGCGGGCATCCCGTCGCGTTCTTAAGTGCATGATCGAAAAGGGAAACCAGTCGATCTAGAGGTGTTTCGCGGCGCAGCAATGAAATCATGGTGGACCATTATGACGCGTCTTGCAGGGACTGGAATCGCGACTAACCGACACCCTTTGCAAGTCTGCAAAAACCCCGTACAATTCGCGGTCTTTCTCCGGCCCCACAGCCCTGAGTATTCCATGAACACGGTTTTTGAAAAGTCCCAGACGGTGCGCCGCGATTGGCTCGTCGTTGACGCCTCCGGAAAGACGCTCGGCCGTCTGGCGACCGCATTGGCCATGCGCCTGCGCGGCAAGCACAAGGCGTCGTACACCCCGCACGTTGATTGCGGCGACAACATCATTGTCGTCAATGCCGAAAAAGTGGCAGTCACCGGCGCGAAACTGACCGACAAGCTGTACTGGCACCACACCGGCGCCATCGGCGGAATCAAGAGCATCGCGCTTGGCAAGATGCTGAAAGAGCATCCCGAGCGTGCGATTGAGATTGCAGTCAAGGGCATGCTCCCGAAGGGACCGCTCGGCCGCAAGATGTTCAAGAAGCTTCATGTGTACGCGGGCGGGGAGCATCCCCACACCGCGCAGCAGCCCCAGGCTGTTGAACTCGCCTGAAGTCCCTGAAATTCCAAGGTAAGACCATGCCCACCACGTATTACGGCACCGGCCGCCGCAAGACCTCGACGGCCCGCGTTCACCTCTCGCCCGGATCGGGCAAGATCACCATCAACGACCGCACGATCGAGGAATTCTTCGGTCGCGAGACGGGCCGCATGATCGTCCGCCAGCCGCTTGAGCTTGTGCAGATGGCGGGCCGTTTTGACGTGAACGTTGCCGTCGACGGCGGTGGCATCACCGGTCAGGCCGGTGCGATCCGTCACGGCATCACCCGCGCTCTGCTGCAGTATGACGAGACGCTGCGCAAGTCGCTGCGTACGGCCGGCTTCGTCACGCGCGACGCCCGCGAAGTCGAGCGTAAGAAGGTCGGTCGCCGCAAGGCGCGTCGCGGAACGCAGTTCTCGAAGCGCTAAGCCGATCGCGGGTTCCGTCGGGCGCCCTGGCCCGACGGACCGGTCTCCGCTGGACCGGTCGTGCCGCGAAAAAAGTCGATTCCGGATATTGGGGAATCGTCTAACGGTAGGACAGCGGACTCTGACTCCGTCAATCTAGGTTCGAATCCTAGTTCCCCAGCCAGAACGTCAAGGCCCGCGCAAGCGGGCCTTGTCTTTTTCCGGATTCAAAAGTGCACAATGGCGCGGATCGAAGGAGGGGGCAGAAGGTGCTCAAGTTGCCAAGGGGTCCCTTGCGTGGACTCGTCCAGATGGCTCTTTTTTTGGCCAATACGGTTGTCCTCGGTGGGGCGATCGTCGTGGTGTCCGTGCTCAAGATTCTCGTCCCCATCCCCGGATTCCGTCGCTTCATCGGCGTGGTGCTGATCCGTCTTGCGGAGGCGTGGGTTTCGGTCAACAGCCATCTCGTGCGCCTGCTTCAGCAAATCGATTGGCAGGTCACCGGCCTCGAGGGGCTCAATCGTGACGGTTGGTACCTCGTTATCGCCAACCATCGTTCTTGGGTCGACATCCTGACGCTGCAGACGGTGCTCAATCGGCGCGTGCCGTTTCTCAAGTTCTTCATCAAGGATTCCCTGCGCTGGGTGCCGATCCTCGGGCTCGCTTGGTGGGCTTTGGACATGCCGTTCATGAAGCGGTACTCAAAGGATCAGATTGCGCGGCGGCCGGAACTGCGCGGGACGGATCTCAAGGCGACACAGCGTGCCTGCGAGAAATTCCGGGATCACCCGACCGCGATCATCAATTTTGTGGAGGGAACACGGTTCACCCCCGCGAAACGGGACAGCACCCGATCACCGTATCAACACCTGTTGCGGCCCAAGGCGGGCGGAATTGCCTTCGTCATTGATGCTCTGGGTCCGATCCTGCGGGACGTTCTGGATGTGACCATCGTCTATCCGCAGGGGGACGTCAGCCTCTGGGATGTGTGTTGTGGCCGGGTGACCCGCATCGTCGTGGACGTACAGCGTCGCGGCATGCCGGTCCGTCAGGCGGCAGGTGACTATGTCGCTGACGGCGATTTCCGTGGCCGATTCCAGGACTGGCTCGGCACGCTGTGGGCCGAAAAGGACGCCCGGCTGGCGCAATCTTTCGGCGAAAGTCGTCGCTCTGACTGAAATTCAGCCAGCAGTAAGCGTCTCGACACCATTGGGCGTCCCGACCAGAAGCACATCCGCGGGGCGCCGGGCGAAGAGCCCGTTGGCGACCACACCGACGATACCGTTGATGGTGTCCTCAAGTCCCTTGGGATCGGTGATCGCAAGGTTGTGCACGTCAAGAATGACGTTCCCGTTGTCGGTGACGACGCCGTCGCGGTAGACCGGCTGCCCACCCAGCTTCACGAGTTGCCGTGCCACATAAGATCGTGCCATCGGGATGACTTCGACCGGCAACGGAAACCGGCCCAGAACGTCGACCACCTTGGAATGATCCACGATGCAGACAAAGCGCCGAGATGCCGCGGCAATTATCAGATCGGAAGAGCACACGTCTGAACTCCAGTCACT
>CAXBRZ010000293.1:0-3916 GCA_963978075.1 uncultured bacterium
GTCTGATCGTCATGGACATCCGCTCGGCGGAACTGACCAAGTACGCGGCCAATGCGCTCCTTGCCACCAAGATCTCCTTCATGAACGAAATGGCCAACCTCGCCGAACGGGTGGGGGCGGACATCGAGAAGGTGCGTGTCGGCATCGGTTCCGATCCGCGCATCGGCTATCACTTCATCTATCCAGGCGTCGGCTACGGTGGCTCCTGCTTTCCGAAGGATGTACAGGCACTGGAGCGTTCGGCGCGTGCAACCGGCTACGAGCCGCTCATCCTCACGGCTGTCGAGGAAGTCAATGCGCGGCAGAAGACCGTGCTGTTCAGGAAAATTTCGGCGCATTACGGCGGCAACCTCAGCGGCCGCACCTTTGCGGTGTGGGGGCTGGCATTCAAGCCGAATACCGATGACATGCGCGAGGCGCCGAGCCGCGTGCTGCTTGAGGCGCTGTGGGCTGCGGGGGCCAACGTGCAGGTGTACGACCCGGTGGCGATGGCGGAAACCCGAAGGATCTATGGCGAGCGGCCGGATCTCGTGTACTGCGAGAACATGGAAGCTGCGCTGAAGGGAGCGGATGCGCTTGCGATCGTGACCGAATGGCGCGAGTTCAGAAGCCCGGATTTTGACGAGGTGAAGTCACTCCTTGCGGCGCCGGTGATTTTCGACGGCCGCAATCTGTACGACCCGGCCCTCATGCATCGGTCGGGATTTACCTACTACGGCGTGGGCCGGGGCGACCCGGTGCCGGCGTCGACCTGATTCCATCTCGGAGGCATCATGCTGGTTCCGGTGATCCTTTCCGGCGGTTCGGGCACGCGGTTGTGGCCGCTGTCGCGTGAACTGCATCCGAAACAGTTCCTGCCGCTGGTCGGCGAGCAGACGATGCTGCAGGACACGGTGCTGCGCCTTGAAGGCCTTGGGTCGGGTGCGCCCATCGTGGTGTGCAATGCGCACCACCGTTTTCTGGTGGCCGAGCAGTTGCGTGCGATCGGTGTGCCGGCAGGCGAGATCGTGCTTGAGCCGGTGGGCCGCAACACGGCTCCCGCGGTTGCCATCGCCGCGCTGGCCGCACTGGCCGGGCCCGCGGGGGAGGAGGCCATGTTGCTCGTGATGCCTGCGGATCACCGTATCGTCGATGCGGCCGCGTTTCGCGCTGCCGTGGCGACGGGTCTTGCCGCCGCGGAGGCGGGCCAGCTTGTGACCTTCGGCGTGGTGCCGACGGCTCCCGAGACCGGTTACGGCTACATCCGGCGCGCGGAAGGGTCCGGACCGTGTTATCCGATCGCGCAGTTTGTCGAGAAGCCGGATGCGGCACGGGCAGCCGAGTACGTCGCTTCGGGTGACTACCTGTGGAACAGCGGCATGTTCCTTTTTCGCGCGCGTCGCTATGTGCAGGAACTGGCCCAGTTTGCTCCGGCGATGCTTGCCGCCTGCCAGAACGCCTTGTCCGAAGCGCACCGGGATCTTGATTTCGTGCGCCTCGGAGTCGAAGCCTTCGGTCGATGCCCAAGCGATTCCATCGATTACGCTGTGATGGAGAAGACCTCCGCGGCGGTGGTTGTGCCGCTGGATGCCGGTTGGAGCGACGTCGGCTCCTGGTCGGCACTGCAGGACAGCCTGCCGGCCGATGGGGCGGGCAATGTCGCGCGCGGCGATGTCGTCACGGAAGACACGGAGGGCTGCTATCTCTATTCCTCCGAGCGGCTGATTGCGACGGTCGGTCTCAAGGATACGGTGGTCGTTGAAACGAAGGATGCGGTGCTCGTCGCGCCGAAGTCGCGCGTGCAGGACGTGAAGACCCTGGTCGCACAACTCAAGGAAGCCGGACGCAGCGAACCGTCGCTGCATCGGGAGGTCTTCCGTCCTTGGGGCAGTTACGACAGCGTAGACCAGGGCGAGCGGTTCCAGGTGAAACGTCTGGTGGTGAATCCTGAGGCCACGCTGTCCCTGCAGATGCACCACCACCGTGCCTAGCACTGGATCGTCGTCTCGGGCACTGCCGAGATCACCTGTGACGATCGCGTTTTCCTGCTCTCGGAAAACCAGTCGACCTTCATTCCGGTCGGTGCCAAGCATCGCATCCGAAATCCCGGGCGGGTGCCGCTGCACATCATCGAGGTGCAGTCAGGCTCCTACCTTGGGGAAGACGACATCGTGCGCTTCGAGGACAACTACGGCCGTCAGGGCACCAACACCTGACGGCGAATGGATTCAGGTTTCAAGAGGATTTCCATGAACAGCATCACAGCCTTCAAGGCGTACGACCTGCGCGGTCGAATTCCGGACGAACTGAACGAGGACATCGCCTACCGGGTCGCGCGCGGCTACGCGCAGTTCCTCAATCCCCGCCGGGTCTGCGTGGGACGTGATATCCGCCTGTCGAGCGACCGGCTGGCCCGGGAGGTCATCCGTGGTCTGGTGGACTCGGGTGTGGATGTGGTCGACATCGGATTGTGTGGTACCGAAGGCGTCTATTTCGCCACATTCGCGCTGGGCCTCGATGGCGGGATCATGGTGACGGCAAGTCACAATCCGCCGGACTACAACGGCATGAAGTTCGTCCGGGAAGGCTCGCGGCCGATCTCGGGCGATACGGGACTCAAGGAGATCCGCGCACATGCCGAGGCGGCCACTTTCGACACCCCCGCGCAGGCGGGCAGCGTAACGTCGGTGGACACCTCGCAGGCCTACATCGAACACTTGTTGTCCTATGTCGACCGTGACCGTCTCAAGCCGCTCAAGATTGTCTGCAACGCCGGCAACGGCGGCGCAGGACTCGTTGTCGACCGGTTGGAGCCCTCCCTGCCGTTCACCTTCGTCAAGATGAACCACCTGCCGGATGGCACGTTTCCCCATGGCGTGCCGAACCCCATGCTTGAGCAGAACCGCGCGCCGGTGGCGGAGGCGGTCGTGCGCTCGGGAGCGGACATCGGCATCGCCTGGGACGGTGACTACGACCGCTGCTTCTTCTTCGACCACGAGGGAACCTTCATCGAGGGTTATTACATCGTCGGCCTGCTGGCGTCGGTGTTTCTCCAACGCAGTCCCGGGGCGGCCATCGTGCATGACCCGCGCCTCACGTGGAACACGCTGGACATCGTGGAGCAGCACGGCGGCCGTGCGGTGCAATGCAAGTCAGGCCACGCGTTCATCAAGGCGACCATGCGGGAGGTGGATGGCGCCTACGGTGGCGAAATGAGTGCGCATCACTACTTCCGTGATTTCGCCTACTGCGACAGCGGCATGATTCCTTGGCTCGTTCTCGCGCAGGTGCTGTGCGATACCGGCAAATCGCTCAAGCAATTGGTCGCCGAGCGCATGGCGGCCTTTCCGGCCAGCGGCGAAATCAACATGCGGGTGCCGGACGGCAAGGCGGCGATTGCCGCGGTCGAAGCGCGCTATCAACCTGTGGCCCTGAACCGGGACCTCACGGACGGCCTGTCGCTCGAATTCCCCGACTGGCGCCTCAACCTGCGCTCCTCCAATACCGAGCCGCTCATCCGCCTCAATGTCGAGAGCCGCGGCGATGCGACCCTCATGCAGCAAAAAACGCGCGAGGTGCTCGACCTGCTCGGCAAGCTCGGGGCGGTCCCTGCCGACCATTGAGTGCGGCGGGACCGGCGGATTCGGTATCCCCTGATGCAAATGAGACCGATTCTCATTTACTATCGGGGGTATGGAAAGCTGTGCTGACCCTGCCGCGGCCGATGCCGTCACCCTGAACGACCTGCCGCTGCGGCAGGAAGCGCGCATCCGTGGCCTGACGGCGCGGGCCGAGCAGGGTGGCGAGGACCTGCCGGTGCGGCTCGCCGAACTGGGCTTTCTGCCCGGCGAACGGGTGAGGGTGCTCGCGCGGGCGCTTTTGAATGGCCCGATCGCCGTCCGTACCGCTTGCGGGACGTTCGCGCTGCGCCGCTTCG
>CAXBRZ010000294.1:0-3884 GCA_963978075.1 uncultured bacterium
AGGTGCGGACGTCGCTTTGACGCGCCGGTGATAGACGCGTGCCAGCAAGAGGACGAACAGGATCGCCGCGTACATGAGTGGCGCGCGCACGTCCTTTTTCACCTGCCAGTAGTAGTGCCAGACGCCCAGTACCGCCGCGGCATAGACGGCGCGGTGCAACCGCTGCCAGGTCCGTCCCATGGCGCGACGCACCGCCCCGGGAGAGGTGGCGGCAAGCGCCGCGAGGATCAGGGCCGCGAGTGCGCCCACCGTGATCCATGGTCGTTTCAGCACGTCCTCAAGGAGCACCGACCCGTCGACCCGCTGGTCCACAGCGACGTACATGACAAGGTGCAACAGGGCATACAGCGCGGCCCATAGTCCGAGCATGCGCCGGTAGAGCAGCGGCCTTGAGGACTTGAGCAGATGCCGCAAGGGTGTCAGGGCGAGGGTCAGCAGGAGCAGGCGCAGGGCCCACAGACCGAGGGTGTCCGTCACCTCGGCGACGGGATTGGCGCCGAGCGCCTCAGGCGCCAGCAGCACCCGCCCGGTGAGCCAGGCGAGCGGTGCGCCCGCCACAAGGTGGATGGCCGTCTTGGTGGCCCACCTTGATGTTGCCCACTGCGTCAGAACCATCGCTTGAGATCAAGTCCGCTGTAGAGAGAGGCGACTTCCGTGTAACCGTTGAAGGGCAGGGTCGGGATACGGGGCGCGAAAAAGCCGCCGGAGGCGCCGATGCGCCGCTCGGTCTTCTGGCTCCAGCGCGGATGGTCCACCGCCGGGTTCACGTTGGCGAAGAAGCCGTACTCGCGCGGATTGGCTGCGGCCCAGGTGGTCACGGGAGGGCGTTCCATGAATTCAATCCGGACGATCGACTTCACGCTCTTGAAGCCATACTTCCAGGGCACCACGAGGCGCAGTGGCGCGCCGTTCTGGTTGGGCATGGCGCGCCCGTAGACCCCAACCGCGAGGAATGCCAGCGGGTGCATGGCCTCGTCCATCCTGAGCCCCTCGACGTATGGCCAGTCGAGCACACCGGAGCGCTGTCCGGGCATCTGTGCGGGGTCGTTCAGCGTGGTGAAGGCCACGAACTTGGCGCGCGACGTCGGCTTCAGGCGACGCACGAGATCCGCGAGCGCAAAGCCGACCCACGGCACGACCATCGACCAGGCCTCCACGCAGCGCAGCCGATAGACGCGCTCTTCCAGCGGGTGTGGCTTCAGCAGATCTTCCAGCGCGAACGTTCCGCGCACCTCGGCTTCGCCCGCGACGGTAACGTTCCAGGGCGAGGGCCTGAGCGTATGGGCGTTGCGCGCCGGGTCCGCCTTGTCGGTGCCGAACTCGTAGAAGTTGTTGTAGGTCGTGACATCGTCCCAGCTGTTGGGCGTGTCCTCGCGCCCATACAGGGGATTGTGGGGTGCCTCGAGCACACGACCGGAGGGTGCCCCGGCACGCGCCGACGCGGCGAACCCGAGCACCGATCCTGCGGCAAAGCCCGCGAGGAGATGCCGACGCGCCTGCCACACCGGCTCCGGCGTGATCTCGCTGGCACGGGGTTCCTCGTTGCGACGGTAACTCATGAGGGTTCCTTAAGAATGCTCGGGCCCTAGTGAAATTCCCATTCCAGCTGCAGCCGTACCGACTGTGCGGGGGAGCCGGCGGTGAGGCCCCAGACCCATGCGGCCTCGTAGCGCAGGGTCTCCCGTCCGACCGGTATGCGCCCAAGGACCGCGGGGCCGACCGAATGACGCTGCGCTCGTGGCGAGCCGAGATGGCCCACCGCACCGAGCTCCGCATGGTACTCGAAACCCGGTTCCAGCCGGGCGCCGAGGCGGTAACGCCAACGCGCCGCCATCGTGAGTTCCGTCTCGGCGCCGCCGGTCAGTTCCCGCTCGGCGGCGAGGTTCACGGTCGTGACCGTCCGTGCGGTGGCGTGCTCGGCGAGCAGGCCGAGCTCGGCTTCGAACGCCCGGCCGTCGCGCAACTTGTGCGACACCTCGGCCAGAAGCCCGAGATCAAGAAAATCCCGCCCTTGCGGGTTCAGGCTGAAAATGTTCTCGAAGGACACCTCGCCCACCTGTCGGGGAGAGCCCGGGTCGCGGTCGACGGTGCCGAGGAGGGCGGCCCGCCACCAGGCGGTGGGGGAGAGCTCCAGTTCCAGCTTGTGCTCCTCCGCGCCGCCGGCCTTAACGGTGGAGCGCCATTCCACGGCCTTCTCGCCTTCCTCGACGGTGGGACTGTAGAGGACGTCGGCCGTGGCCGCGCAGGACACCCAACCGGCGAGGAGCAGCACGCCCCGCACGACGGCAGGCGGCATCAGCGTACCTCCAGCACGGCCTGGGCGGAGTCCGGATGTTCCTCGCCATAGAGGTCATAACGGCCCGGCGGCAAGGGGGGCAGGTACAGGACGATGCGGCCGTTCGCTCTTACCACCTTTTCGCGATTAAGGGCGTAACTCTCTATTTCTTCGCTGGTTGTGTCGAGATTGATGACGTGCAGCTCAAGCCGGGTACCGGCCGGAGCCTCGATTTTCTCAGGGTTGAACCGATGGTCCTTGAGCGTCAGTTCGAGCGTCAACGGAGCCGGGTTGGCGACGCTCAGGGAGGCGGCCAGGGCAACGACGGGTAACGACATGCAAGCTCCTTTCATGTACGCAAATGATAACCATTCGCATTTAGAAAGGCAATGCGTAGTCCCCGCAGCCGGCAGCGCTCAGGGCCAGTCAGCGCAAGGGATCCCGAGGGCCGCCGCGCGCCGGCGCGCGCGCGCCGAGCCATTCACGAGCAAGGGGTGTTCGGCAACCTCGAGGTGGGGCAGGTCGGACGCCGAATTGCCGTAGGCGGCGATCGCCTGACCGGGATGCTCCTGCCGCAACTGCTCGATGACGCGGCGCTTTTCCTCGCCCCGGCGGTTGGCGCTTGCAAGGCTGCCGACCAGGGTGTCCCCCGCCCAGAGGACCTCGGTGCAGACGGTGTCGTCAAAACCGAGCCGACGGCCGATCTCGGTCACATAAAAATCGGTGCTGGCCGAGAGCAGCACCAGGTGGTCGCCCGCCGCCCGGTGCGCCTCGATGGCGCCAAGGGCCGTGCGTCGGCACAAGGCGCCGAGTTTCAGGTCCAGAAAATCGCGGGTCAGGTCATGCACCGCCGCGCGATCAAGCCCCCCCATCACGGCACGGATAAGCCGGGCCTTCAGATCCCCCCGGTCCCGTGTCACCGCAAACACCAGTAGCGCGGCAGGGACACGAAGCAGGGCGCTGCACCGTGCCGGGTAGCGCCTCAGCACGTGCCAAAGGTACGGCACGAGCGTGTCGTGGTGGGTGATCGTGCCGTCCAGATCGAACACGGCAACGCCGCAGCCAGGCGGCGTTGCCGGTACATGCGTCTTGGCGTTCAGGCGCTGGCTCCGCGGGCGGCGAGCGAGCGCAGCACGTACTGCAGGATGCCACCGTGGCGGTAGTACTCCAGTTCCTTCGGCGTATCGATGCGGACGCGCGCCTTGAAGGACTTGTTCGAACCGTCCTCGGAGCGCGCGATGACCGTGACGGTCTTCGCTCCGCCGCCGTCGAGACCGACAAAGTCGAACACCTCGCGGCCGCTAAGGCCCAGCGACGCCACGCTCTCGCCGTCGACGAACTGCAGCGGCAGCACACCCATGCCGATCAGGTTCGAGCGGTGGATGCGCTCGAAGCTCTCCGAGATCACCGCACGCACGCCGAGGAGCATCGTGCCCTTGGCCGCCCAGTCACGCGACGACCCGGTGCCGTACTCCTTGCCCGCCAGTACCACGAGCGGGGTGCCGTCGGCCTTGTACTGCATCGCGACGTCGTAGATCGAACCCTGCGTCGCGCTCGGCAGATGCACCGACACGCCACCCTCGGTGCCCGGCACGAGCAGGTTGCGCAG
>CAXBRZ010000295.1:0-3881 GCA_963978075.1 uncultured bacterium
TTTTTTTAATGATACGGCGACCACCGAGATCTACACTCTTTCCCTACACGACGCTCTTCCGATCTGCGTGCGCCAAGGCCCGCCAGAACCGCCCGCCGGCTGGCGGATGTATCGGAAATGATCACGTTGACCCCGCGACGTCGCAGCGTCAAGTAGACACCGACACCAATCGGCCCAGCTCCATGAATGGCGACAGTTTGACCTGCCTCGACGCTACACCGATTGGCGGTGTGCCAGGCCACGCCCAACGGCTCGATGAGGGCGCCTTGGCGCGCCGTGATACCGGGGAGCAGGCGGTGCGCCATCTTGCGAGGCACCACCGTGAACTGCGCGAGGCCGCCTCCGGAGCGGTTGTAGCCGTGAAAAGCGACATCAGGGCAGTGGTTGTATTGCCCGATCCCGCAGTAAAGGCAGTGTCCGCAGGTCTCGAGTGGCTCCACCGCGACAAGATCTCCGACGGCCAGATCCTCGACGTCGCTGCCCGTGGCCACCACCTCGCCACAAAGCTCGTGTCCCATGATGACCGGGTTTTTGACCCCGGTCAGAGGATGCGGAGTCGTCCGGGTGGTCATGGGGCCGTGGAAGTACTCGTGCAGGTCGCTGCCACAGATTCCGTTGTGCAGAACCCGGACCTTGACTTCGCCAAGGCCCGCCTGCGGCTCCTCCACATCTTCAAGACGCAGATCTTCCCTTCCGTAAAAAACAGCCGCGCGCATAAACGTCCCTCCCCGTGGTCCGATCACGCGCCACCTCGGTGTTCCAGGCTCGACTCAAAGAGCATTACGTTTCGATTGCGCGCGAAACTCTACTGCATTTCGGTATACCGCCGTTGCCCGGCTCTGACAGACTCCTGCAATAATTCGATCAATTCGCTCCAGCCTGTACGCAAGGTGAAATCGGCATGGCCAAGATCGTCGGCGGAATCGCCACCTCCCATACCCCAACGATCGGTTTCGCCCTGGATGCCGGCAAGCAGAACGATCCGGTCTGGGCCCCGATCTTTGAAGGCTACGCCCCGGTTCGGGCTTGGCTCGAGGAAAAAAAGCCGGATGTGCTGTTCGTTATCTACAACGATCACATCACCTCCTTTTTCTTCGACCACTATTCGCATTTCGCGCTCGGCGTCGGTGAGCGCTACTGGCCTGCCGATGAGGGCGGCGGTCCCCGCAACCTGCCTCCGGTCAACGGCCATCCAGAGCTCGCAAGACACATCGCCGAGTGCCTGACCGCCGAAGAATTCGATCTCTCATTCTTTCAGGGCAAAGGACTGGACCACGGGGCATTTTCGCCGCTCTCGGTGCTATGGCCGAGCAAAGGCGGCTGGCCGGGCGCCATCATTCCCCTGCAGGTGGGCGTGCTTCAGTTCCCGATTCCGTCTGCTGCGCGCTGTTACAAGCTTGGACGTGCACTGCGCCGGGCCATCAGCAGTTTTCCGCAGGACCTCAAGGTCGCGATCGTGGGCACCGGGGGGCTCTCTCATCAGGTTCATGGTGAAAGGTGTGGATTTAACAACACGCCGTGGGATCATGAATTCGTCGACCGGCTGGAGCAGAATCCGGAGTCGCTGACCGGAATGACAATCGCAGAGTTTGCCAAGCGTGGTGGCTGCGAGGGGTCGGAGGTGGTGATGTGGCTGCTGATGCGCGGCGCTCTTGCTCGCCAGGTGCGTCGCCGCCACTTTTCGTATTACCTGCCATCCATGACGCCGATCTGTGCGGTGATCTTCGAGGAGGAAACCGCAGAGGGATTGTGTGAATCTCCCGAGGAATACCGACGCAAAGCCGCGGAGCAATGGGCCGGCATCGAACAGCTGGAAGGCACTTATCCTTTCACGCTCGAGAGGAGCGTACGGACATTCCGTCTCAATTCGTTCTTGCACCGGATCATCGAGCCGGACTTCCGGCGTCGACTGCTGGCGGATCCTGAGCCTCTGTTTGAGGAAGCCCAACTCACGGACGAGGAGCGTGATCTGGTCCGGCGCCGCGACTGGCGAGGATTGATCCACTACGGAGCGATCTTCTTCCTCCTCGAAAAACTGGGTGCCGCAGTCGGGACTACAAACCTTCACATTTATGCCGCTATGCGCGGACAGAGCCTTGAGGATTTTCAGAAAACGCGAAATGCACAGGTTCTATACTCGGTGGCAGGGCAGGAGGACAAGCGCTGATGACCACCCGCAAGACGGTGCGCGAGGCCGTATACGACCTGATGCGAGCCTTTGACCTACGCGAGGTCTTCGGAAATCCGGGATCAACCGAATTGCCGATGTTCAGGAATTTCCCGGACGACTTCCGCTACGTCCTCGGGCTGCAAGAATCAATCGTTGTCTCGATGGCGGACGGTTATGCGGCCGCGCGAAAGCGCGCTGCCTTTGTCAACCTGCATTCTGCCATCGGCGTCGGCCATGCGGTGGGAGCCATTTTCACGGCGTTCAAGAATCAGTCTCCGCTGGTCATTACCGCCGGTCAGCAGGCCCGGTCCATGCTGCCCTTTGAGCCCTTCCTGTATTCCGAGCAGGCGCCTCAATTGCCTAAGCCGTATATCAAGTGGAGTTGCGAACCGGCTCGTGCCGAGGACGTGCCACTCGCCATCGCGCGCGCCTATTACGTCTCCATGCAGCCGCCACGTGGGCCGACGCTGGTTTCGGTTCCGGTCGATGACTGGGACCGCTTGTGCGACCCGGTGTTGCCACGTCGCGTCAGCGCGGCCAACAGCGGTGATCCGGTCGAACTGGAAATGGCAGCCGCAAAGCTCAACGCCGCCCGCGCACCGGTACTTGTCGTCGGCGCTGGCGTGGCGCGGGACGGCGCCTTTGCGCACACGGTGGCGCTGGCGGAGCGTCATGAGGCCCGGGTCTGGGTCAGTCCACTGTCTGCGCGCAACAGCTTTCCGGAAAACCACCGCCTGTTTGCGGGCTTTCTGCCCGCGAGCCGTTCCCGAATCGTGACGTGTCTCGACGGGGCGGATCTGGTGGTGGCGCTTGGGGCGCCCGTGTTCAATTACCACGTGGAAAGCGATGGTCCGCACGTTCCGCCCGGGACTGAGGTGCTGCAACTGTCGGATGACCCCGCATTGGCGGCCTGGGCTCCTGTCGGGCATGCGATCACGACGAATCTGAGGCTCGGGATCGAGGCTCTGTTGGCGCATTCGAATCCTGTGCCGCGCCCACCGGCGCGCGGCCGCACCGCACCGCCTGACGTCCCTCGGGACCGGCTGACAGACCGATACCTGATGCAGCGAATCGCCGCTCTGCGGCCGGCCGGGTCCATCGTGGTCGAAGAGGCGCCCGGTAGCCGGACCGCGATGCATGACCACCTGCCGATGACCGAAGCTGACAGTTTTTTCACCTGTGCCAGCGGCGGTCTGGGTCATGGTTTGCCGGCGGCCGTGGGTGTCGCGATGGCCCGTCCTGACGTACGGACGATCGCCCTGCTGGGGGACGGCTCGAGCATGTACTCCATCCAGGGGCTCTGGACTGCCGCCCAGTCGCGTCTCCCCCTGACGGTCATCATCGTTCGCAATGGGAGTTACGACGCGCTGACGGAATTTGGTCGCCACTTTGATCTTGCGCCGTTGCCCGGACTGGAACTCCCTCAGATGGACTTTGTTGCGCTTGCACAGGGTCACGGCGTGGCTGCGCTGCGGGTTGACTCGGTGGCTGAACTGGACAACGCACTTCGCGACGCTTTTGTCGCCGACGGTCCTATCCTCGTCGAGGTGGCGGTGGATCGCCATTAATAGTGCGAGCGCGAAGAGTCGCGGCGTCAGGCAATGCCTGATCCCCTCGTGGGACGGGGAGGGCCCTGGACGCAGCCTCAACCCCGACGTCTGCCGGCCTCGCCCTCGCCGCTCCCGCGTCAGGAGGGTCGCTCGCGAGGCGC
>CAXBRZ010000296.1:0-3870 GCA_963978075.1 uncultured bacterium
CGCACGTCCACCCCATTCACCCAACACGAGCACGGCCAGCAGTGCGACAGCCGCCCACGGCGCACCATTGGCCGGGAGGCCGGTCGCGCGCCACAGGATCTGGTAGGCACCCACCGCGGCCGCCAATAAAAAGCCGCCCCAGAACACCGTGCGGGGCGCGCAAAAAAGAGGCGCTCCAACGGCGAGCAAAACCACGAACAGGACACGCCAGGGCTGAGGCAGCGCAAGGGAGTCAGGCGGCAGGCGGACAAACTCGACCGGGCCCCTGAACAGAAGAACCAGCACGGCCAGCCGCAGGGCGGCCATCAGTATGGGCATGACCCGCTGACGCCACGGTTCCACGCTCGGACCGTCAGGGAGTTCCATCGTCATCCGTCATGGCAAAGCCCTGTTGGCGCCAGGCCTCGAAGATGACCAGAGCCACCGAATTGGACAGGTTGAGGCTGCGATTCCCGGGCCGCATCGGGATATGGACCACCTGGTCTGGCGGAAAGCGTTGCAGCGCGTCATCCGGCAGTCCCTTTGTTTCCCGTCCAAAGAGGAAAGCGTCGCCGGGCAGGTAAGCTGCGTCGCTGTAGCAGCGCTGGCCTATCGTTTCCACAACCCACGTCCTCGGGGGCCGAACGGCGTCAAGGCAGGCCTCAAGACTGCCGTGCTCGTGGACCCGGGCCATGTGGTGATAATCCAGCCCCGCGCGGCGTACCTGGGCGGCATCGAGAGAAAACCCGAGCGGGTGCACGAGATGCAACTGGCAGCCTGTATTCGCGGTCAGCCGGATGACATTGCCCGTATTCGGGGGAATTTCAGGTTCGTGCAGGATGATGTGGAACATGGATTCTGGCCTCGCCCGGCGAGGCTATAATCCCCGCATGAGCACTCCCCGTGAAGCCCCTGCCGCCTCTCTGGCAACAAATTTTTGCGGCCTTAATTTCGCCTCTCCGATCGTACTCCTGTCCGGTTGCGTAGGCTTTGGCGAGGAATACACGCGGGTCGAGGGATTTTCCAACACCGACTGCGGTGCCGTCGTGCTCAAGGGCACCACCGGCAAGGCGAGGCACGGCAATCCTGCCCACCGCGTCTACGAGACTCCCGGTGGCATGCTGAATGCGATCGGCCTGCAGAACCCGGGCGTCGATTATGTGGTGGACCAGATCCTGCCGTCGCTCGACTTCGGCGAGACACGATTCATCGCCAATGTGTCGGGCAGCACCATCGAAGAGTATGTGGAAGTGGTCGCCCGTTTCGATGACTCGCCGATTGACGCCATGGAAATCAACATCTCCTGCCCGAACGTCAAGGAAGGCGGCGTGCAGTTCGGCAACAGCCCGGAAATGAGTGCACGGGTCGTCGCAGCGTGCCGCAATGCAACGCGCAAACCGTTGATCACCAAGCTCTCGCCCAATCAAACCGACATCAAAGAGAGTGCACGGGTGTGCATCGAGGCGGGCTCAGACGCCTTGTCCGTCATCAACACCGTGATGGGGATGGCGATCGACGTCCGCTCGCGGCGTCCGGTCATCGGCAACATCCAGGGCGGCCTGTCGGGTCCCGCGATCAAGCCGATCGCCTTGCTGAAAGTCCACCAGGTCTACGATGTGGCCAAGCGGCACGGTGTGCCCATTATTGGCCAGGGCGGTATCGCCAACGGAACTGACGCGCTGGAGTTCCTGATCGCGGGCGCCAGCGCCATCGGCCTCGGAACAGGGTTGTTCTACGATCCGCACCTGTGCCGGAAGATCAACGACGAGATTTCGGCGTACCTTGCTCAGAACGGATTTTCAAACGTGTCTGAATTGACCGGCACCCTCGATGCCACCCGTCCAAGCGGGCATTAGCCTCGCGGGTCAGCGCGGCGGCACGGGAGCATAGCGGATTCCCGATTCGTCAAATGCCTTGGCGATGGACAGCAGAATCTGCTGCTGCGCCTGCAGGTAAAGCGTGTAATCGGATCCGGCCACCACAAATACGAGTTCGTATTCAAAGCCCGCCGCGCCGTTTGCGACCAGGTGTGCCCGCTCGAAAGCGGCTTCCTCGCACGCCTCAACGGCCGCCTGCAGCATCCCGGCGACCTGCGCAAGCCGGACTGGATCGGAATCGTACTGCACGCTGAACCGGTGCACCGAGCGACGCTGCTCGATGCGGCCGTGATTGCGGATGCGGATTTTCACCAACTCCGCATTCGCCACCACAATCTGCTCGCCGGACACACTGCGCATGCGTGTGCTCTTGATGCCGATCGCTTCAACCGTGCCGGCATAGCCGTTGTCGAGGACGAGCGCATCGCCCACCTCGAAGGGCTTGTCGAGTGCGATGGACACCGAGGCCAGCAGGTCCCCAAGGACGTTCTGCACCGCCAGGGCAACCGCAATGCCGCTGATGCCGAGTCCTGCGAGCAGCGCCTTGACCTGCACACCGAGATTGTCGAGCGCAAGCAGCAGGACGATTGACCAGATGAGCAGGTTGGCGACAAACCGCAGGATGGTGAGCAGGGTGTGGGTACTGCGGCTGCCGGGATGGGAGGCCGATTCCTCCAGATACAGCCGGACTGCAACGGAGGCCCATATGCCAATCTGGATCGACACCAGAATGATGATGGCTGCGCTGGTGAGATGCTCGGCGCGCGAGGGAAGATCGAGGTATTTGGAGCCTACTGCGAGCGAGGCCGCCAGGAGCGGTGGCAGACGGGTGCGTCGTGCCAGCGCGAGAGCAAAGCGAATGCCGGGCGGCAATTGCTGTCCGGCGAAATGGCGGGTACGCCGTTTGATCTGTTGCCGTACGAGCAGCAACAGCACGAACGTGGCCAGACCGAACGTCAGAGCGGTTGCCCATTCCGAGATCGGATTGCCAAACCAGACCGCCGTGGGCGGCAATCCCATGGTTTGCCAGACATTCTGCATGATCATGCCCACAGGATACTCCGACCTGGAGGGGAAACCGTCTCCCACACGCACGGATCCACGTGTTTTCTCAGAGATCGTCCGGTGCGCCGGCAGACTCCATGCCCAGTTCCCGCATTTTACGCGTCAGCGTGTTGCGCCCCCAACCAAGCACTTTCGCAGCATCCTGACGGCGTCCTGAGGAGCGGGCGAGGGCGACACGAATCAGCGTTTTCTCGAATTCCGGCAGCGCGGTGTCCAGAAGTGGCGCGGTGCGAACCTCCACGTGGCCACGCGCCCACTGTTCCAGTGCGCGCGCCCAGTCACCCGCAATGTCTGCGGCAGCCGTGCCCGCTTCGGCCGGAACATCTTCGCAACGTATTTCCCTGCCAGGCGCCGACACGGTCAGCCGGCGACAGACATTGACCAGTTGTCGTACGTTTCCCTGCCAATCCGCAGAGACCAGTCGCGCCTCGGCTTCGTTGGTAAGCATCTTCGGCTCGATGCCTAACTCCTTGGCAGCGACCGCCAGGTAGTGCCGCAGCAGTTCTGGAATGTCCTCGCGCCGCGACCGCAAAGGGGGCAGTACCATGCGGATGACGTTGAGGCGATGCAGGAGGTCCTCGCGGAACAGGCCCTGCGCTACACGGTCCTCGAGGTTTTGGTGGGTGGCAGCGATCACCCTGACATCCACGCGGATCGGCGTATTGCCACCCACCCGATAGAATTCCCCTTCGGCCAGCACACGCAAAAGGCGCGTCTGGAGTTCCTTGGACATGTCGCCGATTTCATCGAGGAAGAGCGTTCCACCATCCGCCTGCTCGAACCGTCCACGCCGCAGGCTGTCCGCGCCCGTGAACGATCCCCGCTCGTGACCAAACAGTTCGGACTCGAGCAGGTCAGGCGTAAAGGCGGAGGTGTTCAAGGCGATGAAGGGCTTGTTGGCCCGTGGGCTGTGACGGTGGAGCGCCCGTGCGACCAATTCCTTGCCGGT
>CAXBRZ010000297.1:0-3849 GCA_963978075.1 uncultured bacterium
AATTCCAACAGGCGAGCGAGAGCGGGAGTCGCATCGGTTCAGGCTATCACGTGGGGAGGCGCTACGTCGCTGCTAAAAAAGAAACGGCCCCGAGCCGAAGCCCGGGGCCGTCGCCTTTTCAAACTACGCGCGAGCCTTCAGCGCCGCCAGCACGCGGTCCGGCGTGAAGGGCACCTGGCGGACACGCGCACCGGTGGCGTCGAAGCCCGAGTTGTCGGCGAGCTGGCGGGGGATGACCTCGAGGGCGCGCGCAAAGGCGTTGATGAAGAGCTGCGCCTTGCCCTGGGATGGCCCCTAAGCCCTAGACCCTAGGCCCCCCACGCTAAACCCCAGGCTGCGCCCAGCGCACCTTTGCGAAGGGCGGGAACATCATCAGCACGAGGCCCACGGCGATGGGAATGGAGGTCGTGCGCACCTGCATGCCCCGGATGGTGATTGGTTCGAATAGTTTGACGGTTTTGACCATGTCTCAAAGCCTATGTCTAGCCGAGAAGTTTTCCTGCCGCGAGATACCCTTAAGCAATGTTCAGCTCTGAGATGCGCGCCTTGCTGGCGGCGCCCGACGCGGCCCGCGCGGTGGTGGCACAGGCGGCGGGTAACGGCGTGATCGGGTTGGGCGTCTTCCTGGTCGTCGAGCGCCTGCCACGGGTTGTTTTCCAGCGCACCGAACAACGCCAGCAGGCCGTCGCCCACCATCGTGATCCTGGCAAAGCCGACCGCATCGAGCCGGCGGGCCACCTCGGCCGGTACGTCCCGCCCCGTGGTCAGGCGGTTGGGAGAGCCGACGTAATGAAAGAGGCGCCCTTCGGGTGCAAGGAGCCGCAGAAACTCCGCATACACCGTGCGCGCGTAAAGTTCGCCCGCGATACCAAAGCGCGGCGGGTCGTGCAGGATCACCCCGAATCCCCCTGAGCGCAGGGCCGCGAGGTGGTCCAGCACATTGCCCGCGGTGAGGTGCAGGCGCGGATCCTCCGCGGGGGACCAGGGATTGACCGTGCGCAGCCAGCGCACCTCCTCGCTCTTCTCGAACGAGGTGATTGAGCGTGCGCCCTGCTCGAGTGCGGCGACCGCGAAGTAGCCAAGGCCGCCGCAGGTATCAAGGACAGCCTCGCCCTGCACGCGCGCCAGCGCGACCTTGCGTCGTGCATCCTCCAGCGGCGAGACCGACTGGGAGACCAGCATCTTGATGCCGTCGATCTCGAACACCGGTGGGCCCCAGTCGGTGGGCACCAGTTTGTACAGGGCCGTGCCGAAGCGGGAGACAGGCTCCCACGTGCCGTCGATCTGGTGGTAGATGGTCCGGGGACGGACCTTGGCGGGGAAGACGAACCGCTCGTGACCGAGCGTGCAGCCGTCCTCGTGCACGGCCACCTCGCAGACCGTTCGGCCGAGGTCGGGCGAGATACGCGCGTGGATCTCGCCACGCCCTCTGGCAGCCTCGACGTCCCGTACCAGCGATTCGGTGAGCAGCATCAAGGGGTGGCTAGACCATCGATCTCGGCGTTTGCAGGGATCCACCACTCCTCGCCTCGGCTGGTCGTTGCGTACTCAGGCCAGCGGTAGTCGATCGGTGCCTCGAAGTCCTTCGGCAGCAGCGGTTCGATGCGCTTCTCGCCGCTGGTGCGCGTGAGCCACTCGGCGCGCGCCGCGGCAAGCGTGGCCGGATCACCCATGAGGTCGATGAGTGTGGCGGCGATGGTTTTGCCGGCGACCTGCACGGTGGGATCGATGCACGGCCTCAGGCCGCCAAGCGCGTTGGCGACCCATGCCGGGTAACCGGCATACCCAGCCGGCGCTGCGAGCATGGGACGTGCGATGTAAAAGCGCACGGTCGGCGCGTACCAGGTCATCTCGACATAGTCGTCCGACGTCCAGTTGCTCTGCCACGCCGGCATCTGCAGTCGCAACTGCCGTTCGGCGTCGGCCGGCGGGACGAGTTCGCTCAAGGCCGGCAAAAACGGCTCGGCCATGGGTGCAAGTCCGAGGTTCGTCTGGATCTCGCGTGCCAATGCTTTTGCCTCCTCGCTGTAGGTGGGTGCGCCCACCGCGGCGAGATTGCGCCACGTAGCCTCTGTGAGTACGTGGTTCGCCACGCCCGGTCGCGTGCGGGACACGAATCGGCTGACGAGGCGGCAGTGCGCGGTGGCTGCTGCATGCGCGGCGTTGCGGTCAAGGACAGCGAGGATCGCCTCGGCCATTGCCACGTCCGGACAGCGCCACGAGTACTGGATCTGCGCCAGGTGCGCCGGCAGGTTGTCGGCCGTGGCTTGACCTGCGGCGAGGATCGCCTCGTTCAGGGACCAGCCGCCGCTGTGGGCGAGCATCGACTCGAGCGTGGCCTTGGTGCTTGAGTACATGCAGAAGAGCGCCACGTTCGCGCCCGGTGCGCGCGCCGCCGAGTGCGACGCCGGGATCGGACTCTCCGCCTGTCCTAAACCCCAGGTCTCGGCCTCGTCACAGATGAAGGAATAAATACGGCTGTAGTAGGCGCCACAGTGGGTATCAAGGCGTACGGTGTTGCACAGGGGGAGCATGTAAAACGGATGAAAGCTGAGCATCGCGTCGATGCCGTCGTAGTAGCCGCGCAGTCCGTGCACGAGCTTTGAGCCCTGCACCTTTTCCGCCGGTTCGCCGAAGAAGCGCAATGTGCCTGTGATGCCGTGCCGCTGAATCGCTGCCTGCGCGCCGAGGAGTCCCGCCAGCGCACCGATGCCGAGTGCCGAATGGGGGTCGGTATGACCGGGCGCATAGGGCGAGAGTCCGTCCCGTGGTTCCCGCCGCGTGGACGCTGCCTGTCCGTTGCCCGGTACCGCATCGTATTCGGCGTACGCGCCGAGGGTGGGGCCCGCACCGTTGCTCCAGTGCGCGGCAAAGGCGGTCGGCATGCCACCGGATCCTTCCTCCACGGTGAAGCCGGCCTCGCGCATGGCCTTGAGCTTGCCCTCCAGCGGGCCGGCCAGCGAGATGGTGTCCATCCCGAAGCTGTCGATGTTGCCGTTGAATTGCGTCATGCCGAATCCTTCGCGTCAGGCGCGCTCGCTGTGCACCAGTTCGAACGACAGGCCGAAGAGCTGGCCGGCCACCACCGCACCGCGGTCGCTGATGGGCGCACGCGGCGACTCAGAGAACAGCACGCCGCGCTGCTTGAGCCGCGCCACGGTGGCGGCCACGTCGGACGTGCCCAGACCGATGCGTTCGATGTACTCGCGGCCATCGGCCTCCAGCTCCAGGCCGGGCTCGGGCTCGACCAGCTGGAAGTAGAAGGTGCCGCAGGGGCTGCGCAGCAGGCGGCCCTTGGGCAGGATGCCGAAGCGCGTCTGGTCGGGGATGGGCGCGAAGCCGAAGAGCTCGGCGTAAAACGCCGTCCAGTCTTCCGTGCGCTCCCAGCCGATGTACTGCACGGCGCCGAAGAAGTGCATGCCGTCCAGCGCCTCGGGGCGCTTGGCCACGCCGGGGATGGGCACGAAGTCCACGTCGTAGATGGAGATGTTGCCTATGGCGCCCGGCTTGGCGCCGCCCTTGCCCTGCCAGCGGTCGACGAAGTAGATGAGGCTGTCGCCGATGCCCTTGATGGCCGGGATGTTCAGCTCCATCGGGCCGGCCTTGTTGTCAAAGCCCCAGGCGCCAAGCTCCAGCGCGCGCTGGTAGGCATGGGCGGCGTCCTGCACACGGAAGGCAATGGCGCAGATCGACGGCCCGTGCAGCCGCGCGAAGCGCTGCGCGAAGGAGTCGGTCTCGGCGTTGATGATGAAGTTCACGCCGCCCTGGCGGTACAGCGTCACGTTCTTGTGGCGGTGCTTGGCGACCGCCGTGAACCCCATGGTCTCGAACAGCTTGCCGAGCCCGGCC
>CAXBRZ010000298.1:0-3823 GCA_963978075.1 uncultured bacterium
CGAGATAGGTTCCCGCCTCGATCCGGTCGGGCACCACCGCGTACTCTCCCCCGTGCAGGCGCTGCACCCCTTCGATCACGAGCGTGTCTGTACCCGCCCCTTGTATACGGGCTCCCAACGCATTCAGGAACAGGGCGAGGTCCGTGACCTCGGGTTCACGCGCGGCATTTTCGATGACCGTCGTCCCCTCGGCGAGGCAGGCGGCCATCATCAGGTTCTCGGTCCCCGTGACCGTCACCGTCTCCAGCACGATGCGGGCCCCGCGCAACCGTCCCTTTACCCTTGCCTTGATGAATCCGTTCTCGATCCGCACGTCAGCTCCGAGTTGCCGCATGCCGGCTACGTGCAGGTCCACAGGGCGCTCGCCGATCGCACAACCTCCGGGCAACGATACGTCGGCAGCGCCGAAGCGGGCGAGAAGAGGCCCAAGCACCAGAATCGAGGCCCGCATGGTCTTGACGAGTTCATACGGTGCCACGCACTCGCTCACGGTTGCGGCATCGATGACCACCGCTCCACAGGCCTCGACGGACACCCTCGCGCCCATGTGGGCCAGAAGCCGGTGAGTCGTCGCGACATCCCGCAGTGCCGTCGGCACATTGCGGACACGAACCGTACCGTCGACCAACAGACAGCCGGCCAGAATCGGCAAAGCGGCATTCTTGGCACCCGAAATACGGACACTGCCCTCCAGCGAACGCCCGCCCTCGACAAAAAACTTGTCCACTGCCCGCTCAGCCCCCGCCCTGCAAGGCCGACTCTTCGGGCGTCAGCGCCTGGATCGAGAGGGCATGGATTTCCCGTCCCACGGCGACGCCGAGCGTGGCGTAAACCATCTGGTGACGCTGTATGAGGCGCTTACCTACAAACTGCGGGGCGACGACGACCGCCTCAAAATGGGTATTGTCGTCGGACTGCACCTGGGCGCGGGCGCCGGGCAGGCCGGCCAGGATGGCTTTTTCGATCTCGGCTGGGTTCATGGCATCTCGCTGACGGGCGCCGGCGGCGTTCAGGGGCCGAAGTGTAGTGAATCGGGCTGCAGCCGAACAGCACCGCCCTCACGCTTGCTATGATCAGGGGGCCTCACCACGGAGTAGACCTGACGTGACCGCTTCCCCACAGGTCGCTTTGGACGATTCGACCCTGATTCGGCTGGCCCGGCAGGCGTTGGCGACGGAAGCGACAGGCATTTCGGCCGTCTCGGAACGCCTCGGCGGTGCCTTTGTGCAGGCCTGTCGAACATGCCTTGCGGCCCGTGGACGGGTCATCGTGATCGGCATGGGAAAGTCCGGTCACATCGCCCGAAAAATCGCCGCCACGCTGGCCAGTACCGGCAGTCCTGCGTTCTTCGTCCACCCGGCAGAGGCCCAGCACGGCGACATTGGGATGATCACCCGGGAAGACGTGGTCGTGCTGCTGTCCAACTCCGGCGAGACCGGCGAAGTTCTGGCGGTCCTGCCGGTTCTCAAGCGACTGGGAGTCCCGCTGATCGCCATGACGGGCAATCCAGAGTCCGCCCTTGCCCGCGCCGCGGACACCCACATCGACGTGTCGGTCCCCGCCGAAGCGTGCCCCCTCAATCTCGCGCCGACTGCCTCCACGACCGCCACCCTGGCTGCCGGCGATGCCCTTGCGGTGGCCTTATTGCATTTACGGGGCTTTACAGAGGCGGACTTTGCCCGCTCTCACCCGGGCGGCAGTCTGGGACGGCGGCTTCTGCTGCACGTCGATGAAGTCATGCACCGCGACCAGGAGATTCCCGCCGTGGGTCCGAACGACACCGTATCGGCGGGGCTGCTGGAGATGAGCCGCAAGGGACTCGGCATGACGGCGGTCGCCGGCCACGACCGGCAGCTGTTGGGCGTATTTACGGACGGAGACCTTCGGCGAGCTCTGGACCGGCGCATCGATGTGCACACGACCCCCATGGAAGAGGTCATGACACGTCAGTGCCGGACCATCGGACCTCGTGCTCTGGCCGTCGATGCCGTCGTCCTGATGGAGCGCCATCGGATCACTGCCCTTGTGGTCGTCGACGACAATGGGCATATCGTTGGCGCCCTGAACGTCCACGATCTGCTGCGCGCGGGGGTCATGTGAGCGAAATGTCCGGGGTTAGGCTGGTCGTCCTTGATGTCGACGGGGTCATGACCGACGGACGTCTGTATTTCGACGCCAATGGCGAGGCGCTCAAGGTCTTCAATGTGCGCGATGGCCATGGCATCAAGTCCCTTCTGCAGGCCGGCATCACCGTTGCGATCATTTCCGGGCGGTGTTCTGCCGCGCTGCGCAAACGCGCGGCAGAACTTGGGATCGAGCGTGTCCACGAGGGAGTACAAGACAAGGGCATAGCCATCCGCGCCCTCATCACCGACCTTGGGCTCGCCACCGAGCAATGCGCCTGCCTCGTCGATGACACTCCGGACCTGCCGATGATGGCGGCAGTCGGCTGGCCTGTAGCGGTCGCCGACGCGCATCGGGAGGTCCTTGCTGCTGCCCGTCAGGTGACACGACTGCCAGGAGGGTCGGGTGCCGTGCGGGAACTGGCCGACCTCATCCTCGGACGCAACTGATGCGTACAGGGACCTACCTTGTCGTCGGCTTCCTGGCAGCGGCAACGTGGTGGCTTGCCTCGCGCGGCTCGCATTCAGTGAGCGCGTTGTACCGTCGACCACCATCACCGGGTTACTACTTCAAAGACGCCACGCTGACAGAGACGGACGATACGGGCAAGATCAACCTGACACTGTTGACCCGCAGCGCCCAACAGGATTCGGATACCCGTCTGATTCAGTTGCACGACATCAATGTGGAGTACCAGACACAGGAAGATGCGCGCTGGCACCTCACCGCGGATGAAGGCTCAATGCCAACCGGCGCCAATGTACTGACGTTGCACGGGCATGTCGTCATGCATGCCTTGGGCGGCTCTGCCCAAGGCGCGGTGATTCGCACCGACACCCTCTCGCTTGATCGCGCAAGCCTTGTTGCGTCGACGACAAACGCCGCGACAATAGAGTGGTCCCCCCATCAACTCACGGCGCGGGGATTGCGGATTGATCTCACGCGCAAGACGCTGGAACTTGAAAATGCGGTTCATGGCACCTTCCGCCGCTAGCCTGATCGCGGTGCTTGCGTTCAATGCCACCGCAGGCGCGGCCGACGTGCGGCTGGATGAAAACCAGCCCATCCAGCTTGACGCACGCTCGTCAGACTTTGATTACAAGAGCAGCACGCTTTTTTTCAAAGAGGTCAGGATTTCCCAAGGCAGGTTGTGGATCGAAGCAGATTCGGCGAATGCGAATGGGCTCAACTTCGATTCCAGCAACTGGCGATTCACCGGGCATGTCAGGGTCGGTTTGATCGATGGAACACTTGAAAGTGCGGATGCGCAGGTCACCTTCAAACATAATCAGGTCGAAGTCGCGGATATAGCCGGAGCCCCTGCGATGTTCGAGCAGAAACGTCCGAACGGAGTCGCACGCGGTCGCGCCAGCCATATCGAATACCGCCCGAATCTTGGCACAGTGCGCCTGACTGGCGACGCATGGCTCTCCGATGGCACCAATGAAATCTCCGGCGCCACTCTCGTTTACGACCTCGTCAATCAACGCGTTGTTGCCAACCCGGACGACCAAGGGGATCAGCGGGTGCGTTTGACGATCCAGCCGAAGAAGATCGAGAAGAACCCGACACCAGCCGATACAAAGCCCAAGCCATGAGCCGTCTTACCGCACAAGGATTGTCAAAACGGTATAAGGACCATACGGTCGTGGCAGACCTTTCTCTGAGCGTCGCAGCCGGAGAGGTGGTCGGGCTGCTC
>CAXBRZ010000299.1:0-3813 GCA_963978075.1 uncultured bacterium
GGCGGGATCTCGACCGCGTCCGTTTTCGGTACCGCGCCGCCACCGAGGCGCAGCACGATCACACGGCCCTCGTTGTCGTAGTGTCGTGCGGCCGTGTAGTCAGGATAGGGCTGGGCGATCCCGCTCGCGCCGCCGTAGCCGGCCTGCACCGCGACGTACTGCTCGCCACCGACCGCGTAGGTCATGGGGGCCGCGAGGATGCCGGTGCCGAGATCAATGCTGGCAAGCTTTGTGCCCTTGTCGGCGCTGTAGACGTTGAGGTGTCCCGTCGCATCGCCCTGGAACACGAGGTTGCCGTCGGTGCTCATCACGCCGCCGTCCCAGCTGCTGGCGTTCGGTGCTTCCCAGACGATCCGCCCGCTCACCGGCTCGACCGCGCGCAGCAATCCGATCGACTTGCGCACGGCCTTGCTGTCGCGGGCCAGGGTGTCGAGGGAAGGCTGCGGTCCGACCATTGCAGCGAGCGCTGCCGGGTTGTAGTCCTCGGGGAAGATGCCGAACACGTCGAAGGCGCCCTCGAGGAGTCCCTTGCGGTGCGAGTCGATGAACACCATCGGCGCCTCGAGGGCCGGGATGTAGACAAGCCCTGTCGTGGGGCTAAAGGACATGGGCTGCCAGTTGTGGCCGCCGGCCATGCCCGGCGCGACGAAGCGTGCGCCCTTGGAATAGTCCGCGGCCGGGTTCGGGCGCGGCCGGTGGGTGGCAGGATCGATGCCGAGCGTCCAGTCCACATAGACGTAGTTGTGTGCCGCAAGCACCGCGCCCGTGGCACGGTCGAGTGCGTACAGGAAGCCGTTCTTCGAGGCCTGCATCACGACCGGGTGCGGCTTGCCGTCGATGGGCAGGTCGGCGAGCACGAGTTTCTGCGTGCTGTCGTAGTCCCACACGTCGCCGGGCGTCGTCTGGTAGTGCCAGGCGAGCGAGCCGTCCTTGACGCGGATGGCGAGGATGGAGGCGGCGTACAGATCGTCTCCGCCGCTGCGCCCGTCCGCCTTGATGTTGTACGGCGCACCGTTGGCGGTGCCGACATACACAAGGCCGAGGGCCGCGTCGTAGGCGATGCCGTCCCAGACATTGCCGCCGCCGCCCGAACTCCAGTCATGGCGCGCGTCCCAGGTGGCGATGGCGGTGTTGAGATGCGGCTGGTCCTGGGCGCCGAGCGCGGGGTCGCGCGGCACGGTGTAGAAGCGCCAGCGGGCCGCGCCGGTCTTCAGGTCCCATGCGCCGACATAGCCACGCGCACCGGCGAAGTCGGCACCAGCGGCGCCGATGACCACTGCGTCGCCGGCGATGACGGGTGCGCCGGTGATCGTGTAAGGGTGTTGCGGTCCGCGCGCCGGCAGCGTGTCGACCTTGAAGATGCGCTCGCCGGTCGCCGCATCGATGGCGTGCAGGTACCCGTCCAGCGAGGCGACGTAGACGCGGCCCTGCCACACCGCGAGTCCCCGGTTCACCGAATCGCAGCAGGCATAGCGGCCGTACTGGCCGTCGATCGCAGGATCGTAGTGCCAGCGCAAGGTGCCGGTCGTGGCATCGAGCGCATAGACGTGTCCGAACGGGGCGCTCACGTACATCACGCCATCCACGACGACCGGCGTGGCTTCCTGGCCGCGGTGTGATCCGAGCCGGTACTCCCAGGCAAAGCCCAGCGTCGCGGCATTGCCCTCGTGGATACCCTTCAGCGGCGAGTGATAGGTGCCACCGGCATCACGGCCGGTCGTGAACCACTCGCCGGGCTCGGTGGCGGCCTGGGCCAGACGCGCCTCGTCGACGTGGCCGGCCGGCGGCTTGCCGTGACAGGCCACGAGCAGTACGGGCAGGAGCAGCAGGAGGAGCCTTCTCAGCGGAACTCTCATGGGGAAACCTCGGGGCGGACGGAACCGGACAGGGGGCAGCATACGGCACGGACGATCGCATGGAGGACGGCGGCGGCGACGATCAGCAGCACCGCCGCGCGCGGTGTGCCGTCGTGCAATATGCCAAAGAGTTGCGACACCGCCGCGCCGCCGGACAACTGCAGGAACCCCAATAGCGCCGAGACGCGCCCGGCGGAATGCCCGAACGGGGCGAGGGCGCCGGACTGGGCGTTCGGCTGCAGCATCGACCAACCGAACATGTAGAGGCAGACGCCGCCGAGGAAGAGGGGCAGCGCATGGGGTGCGAGATGCCAGCTGGCGAGCAGGACCGCCGCGGCCGCGAGCAGGATGACACTGCCGACGACGAGGATCCGGTCGGGGCTCGTGCGCCGCAGGAGCCCCACGCTCGCCCAGCCGCCGGCGAAGTAGGCCACGATGCTGAACGCCCAGTACACCCCGAACTGCATGGGCGGCACGCCAAACCAGCCATGCAGCAGGTGTGGCGAGGCGGACACCCACACGGCAAGACCCGCGTAACCGCTGACGCACAGCAGCAGGTACCCGAGCACCCGCCGTTGCGACAGGGCCGCGCGTGCGGCGCCGACGACGGCGGGCAGGCCGAGCGGCGCAGCGTGCGAGGCTTTGAGGGTCTCGGGGAGATAGCGGCGCGTCATCCAAAGGGCGACGAGGAGCACGATCACATAGAGCACGGCGGTGGCACGCCAGCCGTACTGCGCGACGGTGACGGCATTGAGGCTCGGCACGCACAGCGGAATGAGCGCAAGGCCGGTGGCGAGGAGGCTGAGCACATGCGCGCCGGCGCGGTGCTCGTACACATCGCGCACGATCGCCCGCGCGAGGATGGGGCCGGCCGCCGCGGTCGCGCCCTGCAGGAAGCGGAAGAGGAGCACCTGCGGCAACGAGCGGGAAAGACCGAGGCCCACCGACGCGCCTAAAAACAGCACGATCGCGACTGTGAGCACCGGCCGACGGCCATAACGGTCGGCCAGCGCGCCGACAAAAAACTGAGCGGCGGCGCTGCCGAGCAGCACCACGCTGATGGTGCCCTGTGCCGCAGAAAGGGGTACACCGAAGTCGCTCATGAGCGGCCGCACGGCCGCAAGAAACCCGTCGGTGATCAGCGGCAGGAACCCGCTGATGAGGCACAGGAGCACGATGGCCGGCCGCGACAACGTCATCGCAGCACGACCTCGCAGCGCGCGTAGCCGCGAAAACGCGCGCGGCGCTGCACCTCGGGTGTGCCCGCAAGCATGGCACCGGGCAGTCGCGTCAGGAACCGCCCGATCGCGATCTCGCCCTCGATGCGCGCCACCGACATGCCCGCACAGGCGTGTCCGCCGGCCGCGAAGGCCAGATGCGGGTTCGGTGACCGGCCGATCCGGAACGCGGACGCATCCTCGAACACCGCGGGATCGCGGTTGGCCGCGCCGATGGCGAGGGTGAGGTAATCCCCGGGCTTGAAGTCGTGGCCGCCAATCGTGACGGGTTCGACGACGAGGCGGTTGCCGAGCTGGTTCGGGCTCTCGTAGCGCAGGCACTCCTCGACAGCGAGGGGCACCGCCTCGGGATGCGCGACGAGGTGCGCGCGGTCTTCCCTTCGCGGCAACAGGGTCGCAAGGCCGCAGGCGATGAGGTTGGTGGTGGTCTCGTGGCCGGCGTTCAGGAGGAAGATGCAGTTGTGCAGGAGCTCGGGTTCGCTGAGCGGCTCGGCGCCCGTCTCCTCGCGCAGGAGGCGCGTCAGGATGTCGGTGTCTCCAAGCGGTTGGCGACGCCGTGCCGCGACGAGGCCCGCGAGGTAGTCGAGGAACTCGCGCACGCTCCTCTGGCCGGCCGCAAGGGCCGCGGCGGACGGAGCGGGATCGAGCGCGCCCAGGATCGCGAGCGACCAGCCGCGCAGGGGGCCGCGCTCGTCGCGTGGCACGGCCAAGAGGTTGCC
>CAXBRZ010000300.1:0-3805 GCA_963978075.1 uncultured bacterium
GTACATCGGCTACGAGGTGGTGGCCGGTCACGCGTACAACGAGGCGGAGTATGCGCAGCGGCTGACGGCGTACTACGGCGAACACGCGGCGGCCGTGCAGGCGCACTATCCGGCCGGCGACTATTCCTCGCCGTCCACCGCGCTTGGGACGGCGCTGTCGGATTTCGGACCGATGATCCCGTTGGCCAATTGCACCTTCCTGCGTTTTGGCCGCGACATGGCGAAGCACACCCAGGTCTTCCAATACGAGTTCGCGGACCGCAACGCGCCGCCGGTCATGGAGGATCCGGGCATTGAACTCGGCGCCGTGCATTCTGCCGAGCTGCCCTACTTTTTCCCGGGCTTCTCCAATCGCTCGGTCTGGGACGGTCCGCCACTCGCCGGCGCGTCGGCGTCGCTCGGCGCGGACATGATCGCCTACTGGGCCTCGTTCGCCCGCACGGGTGTTCCGAGCGCGCCGGGACGCCCGCAGTGGCCGGCCTACACGCAGGAGAATGCCGTGTTGCGCCTCGATGCGGGCCGACTCGAACTCTTCGATGCCGGTTCTGCCCACCAATGCGCGTTCTGGCGGTCCCTCTATCCGCAGTGGTTGTAGAGCGCGTCCGAAGGCCTGCCCCGGGGACGCCGTCGGTCAGGCCGCGACGGCCGTGACGACGGGACTGCGGATCAGATGGTCGAAGGCGCCGAGGGCCGCTTTCGCGCCATCGCCGAGGGCGATGACAATCTGCTTGTACGGCACGGTGGTGCAGTCACCCGCCGCATAGACGCCGGGCACGGACGTCTCGCCGCGTGCGTCCACCTCGATCTCGCCGCGCGGTGAGAGCTTCACCACACCCTTCAGCCAGTCGGTGTTGGGCACAAGGCCGATCTGGACGAAGATGCCGGCAAGCGCCACGGTGTGCGCGCTCGAGTCGCGCCGGTCGGTGTAGGCAAGCCCTGTCACGCGGTCGCCGTCGCCGAGCACCGCCGTGGACTGGGCGTCGGTGATGATGGTGACGTTGGGCAGGCTCCTCAGCTTGTTGACGAGCACCGCGTCGGCGCGCAGCGAGGGCATGAACTCGAGCAAGGTCACGTGGCTGACGATGCCGGCAAGGTCGATGGCCGCCTCGACGCCCGAGTTGCCGCCGCCTATGACGGCCACCGGCTTGCCCCTGAAGAGCGGACCATCGCAGTGCGGGCAGTAGGCGACACCTTTGTTGCGGTATTCCTTCTCGCCCGGGACGTTCATCTCGCGCCAGCGGGCGCCGGTGGCGAGAATGACCGAGCGTGCGCGCAAGGTGGCGCCCGAGGTCAGCTTGACGCCGATCAGGTCGCCTGGAACGAGTGCTTCGGCGCGCTCCAGGTTCATGATGTCGACGCCGTATTCACGCACGTGGTTTTCAAGCGCAGTGGCGAGCTTGGGACCCTCGGTGTGCTGCACCGAGATGAAGTTTTCGATGCCGACCGTGTCGAGCACCTGACCGCCGAAACGCTCCGCCGCGATGCCGGTACGGATGCCTTTGCGGGCGGCGTAGATCGCGGCCGCGGCGCCGGCCGGCCCGCCGCCGACGACGAGGACGTCAAAGGGAGCGGCTTCCTTGAGCGCGGCGGCACGCCGCGCAGCAGCGCCTGTGTCGACCTTGGCGAGGATTTCCTCGAGCGACATGCACCCGGATCCGATCAGTTGGCCGTTCAGGAAGACGGACGGGACGGCCATGATCTCGCGCTTCCCGACCTCGGCCTGGAAGGCGGCGCCATCGATCATGGTGCTGCGGATGCGCGGGTTGAGGACCGCCATCACATTGAGGGCTTGCACCACATCCGGGCAGTTGTGGCACGACAACGAAATGAACGTCTCGAAATTGAGGTCGCCGTCGATCGCCCGTATCTGGGCAAGTGTCGCCTCGTCGATCTTGGGCGGGTAGCCACCCACCTGCAGCACGGCGAGCACGAGCGTCGTGAACTCGTGACCGGTGGGTACGCCTGCGAACCGCACCCTGCACTCGCCGCCCACGGCGCGAAGCCCGAAGGACGGCACAGGCACCCCCGTCTCGTCGGAGTCGACAGCCTTGAGGCGCGGCGACGCTTCGGTGAGGTCCTTGAGCAACGCCCGGATGTCATCGGCCGTGGCGGACTCATCGAGGTTCAGGACGATCTCGACGTCCTGAGACAGTCGCGTGAGATAGGCGGCGAGTTGCGTCTTGAGCGTTGCATCGAGCATGGCGGATACCTGACAGGGTGAGAGGGGTCCCGGCAGTCCGCCGGGACCCTGAGAGGGCTCAGATCTTGCCGACGAGGTCGAGCGACGGGGTCAGTGTCTTCTCGCCCGGCGTCCACTTGGCGGGGCAGGCTTCGCCCGGGTGTTCGGCGACGTACTTCGCCGCCTTCACCTTGCGCAGCAGCTCGCCTGCGTCGCGGCCGATGCCGAGATCGTGGATTTCGGCGACCTTGATCTGGCCTTCGGGATTGATCACGAAGGTGCCGCGCAGTGCGAGGCCTTCTTCCTCGATCATCACGTCGAAATTGCGCGCCAGCGTGCCGGTCGGGTCGCCGACGAGCGGGTACTGCACCTTCTTGATCGTCTCGGAGGTGTCGTGCCACGCCTTGTGGGTGAAGTGGGTGTCGGTGGACACGCCATACACGTCGACGCCCAGCTGCTGGAATTCGCTGTACCGGTCGGCGAGGTCACCGAGCTCGGTCGGGCAGACGAACGTGAAGTCGGCCGGGTAGAACACGACCACGGACCACTTGCCCTTCAGGGAAGCCTCCGTCAGGTCGACGAACTTGCCCTGGTGGTAGGCCGTGGCCTTGAAGGGCTTGAGGGTGCTGTTGATGATCGACATGAATCTGCTCCTGCTGAAGGTCCGTTTGAATGGGTGCAATCGGGTTGCGGGAGAGATTCTGGTATCGTGCGATCGATATTTGAAATGAATCGTTTGGATCGCAGCAATAGGCAAAACCTATCAAATGGCGGCAATGGTGCGAGCCGGGCGTGCTAACGTCCGGCCAGAACCTAGGGGGTGGAACATGCAGGCGACCGGCACCGTGCAGATCGACAACGAGCGCGTCATCGTCACCGAGTGGCGCTTTGCGCCGGGCGCCGAGACCGGCGCCCATGTCCACGGCCACGACTACGTGGTCGTGCCGCTGCTGGACGGTGTGCTTCGGCTCGTCGAGCCGGAAGGCACGCGGGAGGTGGCGCTCAAGGCCGGGCAGTCCTATGCGCGCCCCAAGGGCGTTGCCCACAACGTCATCAATGCAAACGATTACGAGTTCGCGTTTGTCGAAGTCGAATTGCGCTGAGAGGATCGCTCGCCGTGACCGCACTGTCCGAAGACACCGCACAATCCCTTGTCGGGCGGATCGAGACGCTCGAGGTGCGCATCGCGCACCTTGAGGACGCGCTTAATAAACTATCCGAGGAACTGGCCACCCAGCAAGGCGCGCTGGCGCGGCAGACGGACCGTTACCGGCAGTTGCTGGAACAGGTCATGAGCGAACCTGCCGGGGCTTCGGCGACCCAGGTCGAAATCCCGCCCCACTATTGAGGGGCTGGTCAGCGCCTTCGGGTCCGGGCCGCTCTCCACGCCGCCGCAACCCGTGGGTACAGCGACGGATGCAGGAGCCCAAGCTTTGGCGTTTGTCCATGCGGTACGCCGGGCGCCACCCCAAACCATCGGTCGTCGAACGGGAGTTCGACGGCCTTCGCGAGATTGAATTTCGTCGGATAACTCAAGCCGGCAACCGAGTACGCCTCCCCGTCCTCAAGCCCGATCCGAAACTCCCCAGCGTAGAGGCGATCCGTCTTCTGGCTCGTCCCGTAGGC
>CAXBRZ010000301.1:0-3796 GCA_963978075.1 uncultured bacterium
GACGGCCAGCGCTCCGCGGCCGAAGTGGTCATGACCGAGCTGCACGCCGGCGGCAAGTTCAACCAGAACAGCTACAAGGTGTCCGGCGGTCTGCACGGCGTGGGCGTGTCGGTGGTCAACGCCCTGTCCGAGCGCCTGGACCTGGAGATCTGGCGCGACGGCAAGACCCACGAGATGAGCTTCTCGCGCGGCAAGCCGATCAATTCGCTGCAGGTGACGGGCACGTCCACGCGCCGCGGCACGAAGGTGCGGGCCTCGGCACCGGTCGCGTCCTCGATGCGCGCCGCGCCGAAGCGGTCGATCAGCAGCCCACCCAACAGAGCCAAGCCGACGCTGGGTAAGTGCATCGCGGCGTTCAGGTCTCCGATTTGTGTCTGCGTGAACCCGCGCTGCCGCCCCAGTAGATCGGCCAGTTCACCGATGACGTCGGACTCGTAGTAAGTAGAAAAGATCGCGATCGCGGCGAGGCCGAGGGCAAGCCAGCGGAAAGGGGTCAGGGGAAACTCATGACTGTCCCCAGCCGTGCTTGCGTCGTTACTCATTGGATTCGTGCCCCCTGTCGGACGAGTTCGTCCTGAATGGCCTTGATGTTAACCCGATACAAGGACTCGTCCCGTCGAATTGAGATGGCTGCCGCCACCCCCGCACCCTGGCCACCGACGGCGCAGCACATCATGTTGCGTGCCGAGGCGTGCGAGAGGAGGTCGCCTCCGATCGCACGGCCGGCGACGAGGAGATTGCCGATGCCTTTGGGCACCAGCGCCCGATACGGCAGGTGCCAGTAGCGTCCCGTGGTCGGCAGAATGAGGACGCCGTAGCCGTCGATGAATTCCGGGAAGATGCCGATGGCATCCTCAAAGCGGCCCTCGTGGCGGACGTCCTGCTCGGTCAGGTTGTAGAGCGCGTCGATCTTGCGCGTGTCGCGGATGCCGAGTGTCATACCGAAGTTGCGTAGCTTTGCCTCGCCGCAGCCGCCCATATAGTGGCGCAGCGCGTTCATCGCATGGATCGCCTGGGCGCGCCCCTCCATCTCGCCGCGGGTCAGGTCGTCGGGATTCGTGCCATCGAGTCCCTGGATGTGCACAAGGTTGAGGTAGGTGAGTTCACCTGTGTCCGAGACGGTGCCCCAGGTCCCGGCGATCGTTTTCAGTTCCGGCGGGATCAGGCCTGCCTCGACCGCCTTCTGGAAGGGCTTGCGCAGGAAGGGCGAGAAGAGATGGTCCTCCTTGCCCGAGGTCTCATAATCCCACTCGTTGTTGCCGGACCAGTCCGCATAGGTCTGCGGATCGGCATGGACCGCTTCGATGAACTTGCGCCGGTCGACGCCTGACATCGAGAACATGACGGATACCGACATCATCTTCTCGCGCGGCGTCTTCACGGTCGGCGCGCCGCACCGAAAGGCCAGGTCGGCGTCGCCGGTGGCGTCGATGACGCGGTGCGCGAGGATCGCCTCACGGCCTGCCTTGCTTTCGGTATAGACGCCACGGATCGCGCCATCGCTGACAATGGGCGCGACAGCCGTCCGGTGCAGCATCGGATGGATGCCGGCCTCTGCGACGAGCGTGTCGGCGACGTGCTTGAACATCTCGGCATCGAGCGCGGAACTCTGCGACTGGGGCTCGGGGGAGGTCGCGCCCATGGCTTTTGCGCGCTGTTCAAGTTCCGGGCCGATGCCCTCGCAGTCGACCGTCCCCTCGCGCCGGTACCAGGCAAAGCCCTCGACACCGACCTGCGTGATGTTGCCGCCAAAGCATCCGTAACGCTCCAAGAGCGTCGTCTTCGCGCCGGCACGTGCGGCAGCCAGCGCGGCCGAGAGCCCGCCAGGACCGCTGCCCACGACCAGCACGTCGGTTTCGTGTACTACGTCGATGGTGCGCGCAGGTTCCAGTAGGGTCTTCATGCAGGCAATTCCTAAGCGGACACGGTGGGTCCGTACGGAGTGATCTCAGGCTTTTCAGTCGCGGTATCGGGTGATGGCGTCGCCGAGCTTTTCCCGCAGTTCGGATAACCACGGCTCATAGCGACGCCACTGGTCGAGTCCCTCGCGGTAGATCGGCTGGCGTACCTGTTCGGAACTGGCCGTCTTCACGCTGCGGACGTTCTTGTGGAACTCAAGGCAGGCTTGCTCGAAGGGCAGGCCGAGAAATTCGAGCAGGCGTCTTACGCTGCCCTCAAGATCGTCCACGACATCCTCGTGATGGACGCGAAGAATCTGTCCCGGCAGGACCTCCTCCCAGTGTTTCATCAGTTCAAGATAGGTCCGGTAGTAGCGCGCGATGTCGTCCACGCTGTAGCAGAACTCCTGTCCGCGGGCGAAGAGTTGCTTCAGGTTGCCAAAGCAGCAGGCCATCGGCTCACGCCGGGCATCGATGATCTTCGCGTTCGGCAAGATGAGCTTGATCAGGCCGATATGCCTGAAGTTGTTGGGCATCTTGTCGATGAAGTAGGGCGGTGTGGTCCGGTAGATGCGCGTGTCGTCGATGTACTGCTGGCCGAACCGCTCCACCTCCTCACGCGTGAGGTCGAGCAGGCTCTTGGGATACAAGGGGTTGTCCAGATCCGGATTCAGTCCCTGTAACTGCAAGGCGTAGCGGGGAATGTTCGCCAGCTCCTGCGTTCCCTCGACCATCGGGTGGGAGGCGAGGATCTGCTCCAGCAGTGTTGAGCCCGCGCGGGGCAGGCCGAGGATGAATATCGGGTCCGGCGACTGGCAGCCCCAGCCGCTTCGTGCGGCAAAAAACTCCTGCGTGCAGACGCGCTTCTGATTGCGGGTGTTCTGCTCGAGGATGTCGGCGCGGTACTTGCTTTCAGCGCGCTTCAGGGCATTTCCTTGCGCGTAGTAGCGCCAGCTCTGCTCGTAGTCCTTGCGGTCTTCGAATGCTTTTCCAAGCGCAAAGCAGATGTGATAGCGGTCGGTTGACGAGATCGCTGCGGAGGATTCCGACGTCTGCTGGCGGGCGATGTCCTCGTCGCTGAACCGGTAGGTCTTGAGGTTCGCGAGCTGGGTGCGCGCCTCGAGCAGCTTGTTGAGTGCGTCGACCTTCCGGGCGACGGCCGCCGGCGAGAAATCGTCCATGCTCTCGAACGTGATGTCGACGGCGAGGTTGCCCTCGCCCGAGATCGTGTTCGGGACCGTGAACTGCACCTTCGGCTTCATCGACTTGAGACGCTCGTCGAAGTTGTCCACGTCGATCTGCAGGGCCTTGCGCTCCGCGACCGAGGGCAGCTCGTCGGCCGACTTGCCCGAGAGGTCCGCGAGCACGCCCATGACGAAGGGTAGCTGGACCTTCTTCTCGGAGCCATACAGCTCGACGTCGTACTCGATCTGGACCCGCGGCGCTCGATTGCGGGCGATGAACTTCTGGCTGCTCTGCTTGGCCAAGGGGCACCTCCTCCAGGACCCGCGACACGATGGTGCCGTCGCGCGGGATGGAACCACACGGCCCCGCCGCGGACGCGGTGGGTGCCAGTCCTACCTACCCTCAATCGTTCTCGATGCCGGCGATGCTCTGCAATTCGCTCAAACCGCCCGGGGACAGGTCCTGGACGAGTTCGAGGAAACTCTTGGAGACGAGCCGCTTCGCGCGCCGCATCAGCAGCGGGACCGGGCTCGCGGGCTCGTTCGATTCATACCAATCGCAGATGCGGTCGAGCATCCGGATGATGTCCTCGCGGGTCTGGATCGTCCCCGGGGCGGACACGGCCATCACGCCACCTCCCTGCATGGGAACCGAACTCCCGTCGCCCTCACTCGCGACCTCCGACACCGCCCCGCCACCGAGGCCGCGCCGCT
>CAXBRZ010000302.1:0-3787 GCA_963978075.1 uncultured bacterium
CCGGTCGAGCACGCCGGATCGAGCACGAGGCGCAGCATCTTTCCGGATTCGGCTGATGCCGTGGCCAAATGGGCATCAAGGCGGCCTGGCGGCAGGATGGCCGGAAGATCGGCGCGCCCGCTCTGTTCGCACGCTGACGTTGCGATTGCGAACCAGTGTGTCCGTTTACGGTCCGCCTGATCCGGATCAAGCTTGACGACACTGCGCTCACACAACAGGGGCACAATGGCATGCACGCCCAGTTCCGTGGCTTTCTGGACCGCATAATCCATGCGCTCCGACCGGGAGATGCCCTGGGCGAGCGTGATGGCGAGCGGAGAAGGCGGAACAGGCATCCGGGCATTGCCGACTTCCAGTCCGAGGCGCCCATCACGGGTTGTTATAAGGACGGCCTCATGTTCCGAGCGGCGTCCGTCGAAGATTACGACAGGCGCGCCGGCCCGAAGGCGCAGTACCCGGGTCAGGTGCAGCGCGGTACGGTCGTCAAGCGTCAGCCGCGCGCCCTGGGAGAAGGGGCCGGCGTGATGGATGCGGATGGAGCGCATGCCGAGAGTGTACAGTTCAGGCGAACGCCCCGGCGTGTTCGTGACCGGATTAAAGTACCGTTATGACTCAAATTCCCGCTTTTCGGATCGATCCGGGGACCGGCCTGCTGGAGGGCGCGCCCTACCGGCCCTCACCCAACCAGGATTCGCGCCCTCCTGGGTCTGGCATTGACCTGATTGTTGTCCATGGGATCAGCCTGCCGCCGGGAGAGTTCGGTACGGAATGGGTCGAGGCATTGTTCCAAAACCGCCTGCCGTCGGCGCGGCACCCTTTCTTTAAATCAATCGAGGGGTTACGGGTATCGAGCCATTTCTACCTCCGGCGGGACGGCGCAATCGTCCAGTTTGTCCCATGCCACGCCCGTGCTTGGCATGCCGGTGTTTCGGTGTGGCGCCATCGGGTGGCATGCAATGACTATTCGGTCGGCATTGAACTGGAAGGAGCCGATGATGTGCCGTACGAACGGATTCAGTACGAGGTGCTGGCGCGGCTGATCGGGGCAATTGAGATCGCCTATCCGAGTCTGGGCAATGCCCCCGTGGTGGGTCATTCCGATGTGGCACCTGGCCGGAAAACCGATCCCGGCCCTGCCTTCGACTGGAAACTCCTCAACCAACTCCGCGTTGCCGGGGATTTCCGAGAGGCAGGCGCATGACTCGCAGGCTTGCCGAGGGAACGTGCTTTCTTCTGCCGGTGGGTCCGGGTCAGTATGGCGTGGGCTTGCTGACCCGTGTGCCCGCCAGGGGGAGCGTCGTGTTTGGTCACTTCTTCGGTCCACGCCGCAGCAACCGACCTGCGCAGGAGTGGCTGACGTCCCGCCTGCCGTCGCAGGCGGTCTTCCGCTGCCGATTCCGTGACCGTGCCCTGTATTCCGGCGACTGGCCAACCCTGCTGGTTTTGCCGGGCTTTGAGCGATCCCGGTGGCCGCTACCCGCCTTTCATCGGTATGACGGGTCCGTCACCGCGACTCCTGGGGGCGCTGCGATTGTGGATTGGCGAGTTGAATATGAGGACGAGAATCTCATCACGCCCGTGTCCGAAATGCCTGCCGGTCCTCTCGACCTGCAGCTTGATGACGACACCGTCTACGATCCGGGCTCACTCGTTCGAGCCATTGAGCCGCGCCTCTCATTCCCGGTGCCCTCCACTGACGAGGGCGGCTGGCGCTGAACCTGCTTCAGCGGCCCCGGTCGTGCCGCCAGAGCACCTCGCTGCCACGCTCGGCACGGCACAATACCCGCGCGATCACGAACAGCAGGTCCGACAGTCTGTTCAAATACCGCGGCACATCATCGTGCACCGTTTCCACCCGGCTGAGCGCCCATACGCGTCGCTCGGCGCGTCTGACGATCGTGCGGGCGAGGTGGCATGCGGCCGCGGCTGGTCCGCCTCCGGGAAGGATGAATTCCTGGAGGCGCGGCAACTCGGCATTGAAGGCGTCAAGTGTCTGCTCAAGCCTGTCTACGTGGGCCTGGGTAATGACCCGGTGGCCAGGAATGCACAACTCCGCGCCCACATCAAACAGGTCATGCTGAACCTCGAAAAGACATGCTCGCGCGGACTCGGGCAGTACCGGAGTCGAGAGCACCATGCCGACCGCAGAGTTGGCTTCGTCGACGCTTCCGTACGCTTCGACGCGCAACGACTCCTTCTCGACCCGCGCGCCATCGCCGAGACCCGTCGTGCCGTCGTCGCCGGTGCGCGTGTAGATCTTGCTCAGCCGATTTCCCATGATCGAAGCTCCGTCCAGTACATCAACGGAAGTCGTAACGCACTGCGCCATAGACGCCGCGGCGAGGCGTGTTGTAACCGCTTATATATTCGTAATGCTTATCCAGCAGGTTGTCCACCTTCGCTTGAATGGTGAACCCGCCGCCCACCGACCATTTCCATGTGGCCGAGAGCAACGTGAATCCGCCGAGCGTTACCCGCACAGGATTGAAGTCGGCGTCGTAAACCGTATCAGGGCGGGCGCCAGAAGTCCTCAAATCAAGTCCCAGCTCGTGCCGGCCGATGACGCGCTCGAGAGATCCGCCAGCATTCCAGCGGGAACGACGGATGAGCGACGCACCCGAGTCGCGGTCCACCGGCTCCTGGTGTGCAACGCTCACGTGCGCTCGCCACGCATCCGTGGTGTAGGCCCAGTTGGCCTCGGCACCGCGCACCCTCGCATGGCCAATGTTCGCATTGATACCGTACGGATTGTCAGCCGTGTAGGTAAAGACAATCAGGTTGTCGATCCGGTTCTCGTAAGCCGAGATTGATATTTCCTCCGCTGCGCTGATGCGGCGCTTCAAGCCCACCTCGAAGTTGCGCGAACTTTCCGGCAAGAGGTAGGGATTTCCACCGTAGCCGAACCGGTCGGTACTGTCGGGTGCCCGGAAGGCGGAGCCTGCACTGGCCGTCCAGACCAGACCCGGGGAAGCCTCGAAACCGTAGTCGATGTTGAAGGTCTGGTGGCTGCCGAACGCGCTGTGGTGAATCGATCCAACGGCCACGGCGTAATGATGGCGTCCATACGTCGCACGATCCTGCAGATAGGCGGTCGTGGAGTGCGTCGCCACATCAAATTGGGTCCCATAGTCGAGTGAGCGGGTCTTCTCGTCCATCCAGATGCCGCCGACCGTAATTCCATGGGCTCCGGCCGTAATGGAATTCTGCCAATCAACAGTGGTCCTGTTGGTTGTCTCGTAGTCCGGAATCGGCGAGGCCGCATACGGGTCGTCTGCCGTCTGGCGCAGGTCATCCTGCATCCGGCCGATGCGTACGAGCGTCTTCCACGAACTGGCCTTGAAGTTGTGACGCAACCCGAGGGTGTGCCCCACTTCGTGCATGACCACTTCTTTCAAGCCCTGGGCGATCAGCTCTTCGGGGGAGGCCTGACGCCAGGGGTTGAGGGCGGAGAGATCGAGGCTGCGGATGGCGCTGCTCGAGAGCTGCAGCGGGCCTGAGAGTGGTTTCACGGTCCAGCTCACTTCCCTGCACCGGCATGACCCGGATCAGGTTCGGAGGGTGTGATCTCAGCCCTTGGCGGACGTGACGCCGCCGGGCACCCCTAGTGACCTTTGAAACCTAGCAAGGCTGCAGGAGTTGGCGGCTCAACCCTGCAGGCCGTTGAGGGCTGCGGCCACCACCCGGTGGTCACTGTCGGCCTGGAGCTTCTGAAGAGCGGGTCGAGCCTGCTGGGCCAGCGCCGGATCGCCGCTTTGCTGCACCAACCGGCCCAGAATTTCGGCGCCCC
>CAXBRZ010000303.1:0-3774 GCA_963978075.1 uncultured bacterium
GATGGCATCCGCATCGCGGTGCCCGACTCCCTCAACCTGATCACGCCGTATGTGCTGGTGGAACAGGAGGATTGGTTCGAGGACGAGATCCGCTTCGTCCGGGCAGTTCTTCAGGCGGGAGATGTCGCGATTGATATCGGTGCCAACTATGGCGTCTACACCCTGTCGATGGCGCGGGTCGTGGGACCGACGGGTGCGGTCTATGCGTTTGAGCCTGCCTCCAAGACGGCAGGCTTCCTGCGGGACAGCATCGCGGCCAACGGCTATACCCAGGTCGTGCTCGACCAGAAGGCCCTGTCGAGCCAGCCAGGTTCCCTGCCGCTGACGTTGCATGAGAACTCGGAACTGAACTCCCTCACGTCGGCCGGCGCCGTGGGCGGAGCTGATGTGGAATGGGTCGAAGTGTCCACTCTGGATGCCTGCATGGCCCGCTTGGAATGGAGCAAGGTCGATTTTCTGAAGATCGACGCCGAAGGCGAGGAACTACGGATCTTGCAGGGCGCGGCAACGTTTCTTGCGACGTACTCGCCGCTCATCGAGTTCGAAATTCGTGCGGGTGCCACTTTCAATCTGGACATGGTGTCGGAACTCGAGGGCCGCGGGTTCCGCTTTTTCCGGCTGGTGCCTTCCCTCAACGTGCTCGTTCCGTTTGATCGGACCGTTGCACCGGACCCTTTTCTGCTCAACGTGTTCGCGGCCAAGGAGGATTGTGTCGATCGGCTGCGCTCCGCCCACCGCGTGGTCGACGAGATTCTCCCCGCGACAGAGACGGCAGCCACCTTTGCCGCGCGATGGGCGCAGCCCAGTCATCGCTGGACGGCAACGCTCGGCAGTCTGCCGTATGGGCAGGCGTTGCTGCCCGAATGGTCAAGGGCAATGGGGCCCAAGGAGGGCGATGAGCTCGATCTTGCGCTGACGCTGTACGGTATGAATCTCGATGTGAACTTGCCGATGAATGTCCGCGTCCATGCCTTGCGGTACAGCCTCGAACTTTTCGACCGCCTGTGCCTGTCAGACGCGTCGCGGCTGCGTGAGGCCTCGTATGCGCGGGCGGCATTGGATTACGGGGAGCGCTCGCGTGGAGTGGCGCGATTGGTGAGTTGTCTCAATCGTATGCAGCAGGCGAAAGAGGTCGATCTATCGGAACCTTTTTTGGCGCCCACGGCGCGATTCGACCAAGTTCTTCCGCAAGGGCAGTTGTCGAACTGGGCGGCGTCGGCGCTCCTCGAGGCGGTGGAACTGTCAGGGGCCTATTCCTCGTTCTACACGGCCGGCGAGAACCGCCAGCGATTGGAGTTTCTCGTTCAACTCGGATTTGCAGATGCGCGGATCGAGCGCCGGTTGCAGTTGGTTCGGGCGCGTTTCCCGGCAACGTGAAGCATCGGGATGCGGCATCGGTAGAATAGGCGGGGTCGGGCGATGTGCGTGATGTCGAAAATTGGAGGCCGTGGGACATGCTGAAGATCACCACACTTGCTGCAGCGTTGCTGACACTGCTCTTTGTCCGACTCTCCTTCGCGGTCATTCGCCTGCGCCGGAGTCACCAGGTTGCGCTCGGCACCGACGGGCATGAGGCACTCGAGCGCGCGATACGCGCGCAGGGAAACTTCGCCGAATATGTTCCGCTCGGTTTGATCTTGCTCGGGTGTCTTGAGGTCAACGGTGCACCCAAATGGGTGGTGGGCATTCCGGCGATCACGTTGATTCTGGGCCGAGTGTTGCATGCCAAAGGCATCAATCAGCCGCCACCAGAGTTCACGTACAGGATTCGCGGGATGCAGTTTACCTTCGCAACGCTGCTCGTGCTCGTGGCCCTGAATGTCGGCTGGATCGTGTACGCGTCCGGCTGGAGCGACGTTCAATAGCCGGAGGTGGGCGCGCCGTTTCGACGGCTGCTCATCCGATTCCGCTTGTCCAGGGGCGGATGCGGGGCCCCGGGGTCGGTGGTAAAGTCGGCCGGTCACTTCTCTCCGGATCCTACCTTCATGTCGCAAGACCCGATGGCCGCCGCACCGGCGCTTTTGCATTTGTCGGCCATGCATGCAGAGACGCTGCGGGGTACTCTCGAACCCTGGGGCCAGCGGGCGGGCGCAGACGCCGGCGATCCGCAAACTGCGGGTCGGCTGCTGGTCGAGACGCCGCAACTGACGGTCGGTGTGTGGGAATGCACACCCGGCGGCTGGAACACCGTCAACCGACCGGCCTCGGAAGCGATGCTGTTCCTGAATGGTCGCGCGCGTCTGACCACCCAAGGGTGCGAGCCGGTGATCTTTGAGGCCGGCGACACCTTCTTCCTGCCCAAGGGCTGGAACGGTCGCTGGGAAGTGCTCGAGACCGTGCGCAAGTTCTTTGTCGAAGTGCCCTGAGGCGACGGACACCGGCGGTCGATGGGAGGGGGAAGCATGTTCGCAGACCGGTTGACGGCCCGCATCGTCATGGCCTGTTTTTGTGTGACTGTGCTGGAGGGCTTTGACATCCAGGCCCTCGGTGTCGCGGCACCGGCCATCGCGCCGGTCTTTGGTCTCACGCCGCTCAAGATGGGGTGGCTCTTTTCCATCAGCAACATCGGCATCCTGGTTGGGGCTGTCGGCGGCGGTCGCGCCGGTGACATCTGGGGCCGGCGGCGCATCCTCACGCTGGCCGTACTCACCTTTGCGCTTGGCACCTTGGGAGTGGCGCTTGCCGACGGCTATGCCGCGTTTTTCCTGGCGCGCCTGCTCTCGGGCGTGGGCTTTGGAGCGGCGCTGCCGAACATCTCGGCGCTCGCGGTGGAAGTGAGTGCGCCGCAGCAACGTGCTCGTACCGCGGCCGGCATGTTCTGTGGCATGCCGCTCGGGGGTGCGTTGGTGGCGCTGCTCTCGCAGGCCCTGCCCATTGGCAGCAGCTGGCGGGTGCTTTTTCTGGTGGGTGGCGTGTTGCCCCTTTTGCTGGTGTACGTCCTGCATCGCGTCCTGCCGGAGACACGCGGCAAAGCGGCGGCAACCGCCCCCGCCATGCCGGTTCGTGAGGCGCTGTTCGGCGGGAACCGCATGGCCACGACTTCGCTGTTGTGGGCGACGTTCCTGCCCACGCTGCTCAGTCTTTATCTGTTGCTCAACTGGCTGCCGATGCTGATGGTCCAGAAGGGGTTCAGCAAAGCACTCGCGCCGATGGCGGTGCTCGTCTTCAACTCCCCGTCGGTGGTCGGGACCCTGATCATCGGCTCGCTCGTCGACCGCTACGGCGCGCGGCGGATCATCGTGCCGAGTTTTCTGTTGCTGGCGGTCACGCTCACGCTGCTGTCCACAGCCAGCGGATTCTCGACCGTGCTCCTGTTGCTTGGTATCACGGGTTTCCTGTTGCTGAGCGCCAATTACGCGCTCTACGGAATCGCCGCCCAGCAATACCCCCTCGCAGGGCGTGGGACGGGTTCGGGTGCTGCAGTGGCCGCGGGTCGTGTCGGGTCGATCCTCGGGCCGTTGCTTGCCGGTGTGCTGCTGAGTGGCGGTACCGACGCGGACGGGGTGATTGCGCGGCTCGTTCCGGGCGCCCTGATCGCTGCGGTCGCGGTATACCTTCTGCGCAAGGCTCCGGCTGACGAGGCGTGACGGTTGCGGGGCGTGGTTATGCCGGCGTGAGTGTTCGGGATCCGCCTCACGAGGATTCGTGAGGTGTAGGCACTCAAAGGATTGGGATTGACAACCCGTTCGTGTGCCATTCATTCGCTGAAATAGCCGGCGGTTTCAAGTCGGAAGCGCAACGTTTCCGCGGAAGTACTTTTCGTAGTTGAAGGAC
>CAXBRZ010000304.1:0-3770 GCA_963978075.1 uncultured bacterium
GGGCCAGATGCAGGTCTGGGCACAGGTGTTTCAGAGCGACGTTCCCAAACTGCGCCTTGGCCAAGGTGCCAGCGTGATCCCGGAAAGCGGGGGATTCCACGGCCAGCTGCGGGCCAACCTTGCCTCCATCATTGGGGTCGTCTCCGCACGCGACCTGTTCGCCACTGACCACGTTGCCGTCAGGGCTGACGATTCCAAACTGGACACCGGTCACCCGCTTGTTGCCAGTCACTCCAACGACTGTGGAAAACGGCAGAATTCTTAGACCTGCTGCCTTGGCGGCTGCGTATCCGGCGCCGTCAACAGCCCCTGTGCCACGTACGTCGGCGATTACTGCAATTGTCGCGCCTGCCGCACTCAGGTCGACTGCAGTCTCGAATGCAGCGTCACATCCCGCGAGTACTGCGATGCGATCCCCGACCCGCACACCGTAGCGGTTGGCATAGGTACGCGCGGCGGAGGCAAGCATGACGCCTGGCCGGTCATTGCCCGGGAAAATCAGCGGACGTTCAATACCGCCCGTCGTGAGTACAACCTCCGTCGCGCGAACCTGCCACAGGCGCTCGCGCGGCAAGTGGGAGGCAGGCGCCGCCTGGTGGTCGGTAATCCGTTCCACAAGACCAAGGCTGTTGTGCGGGAAGTAGCCAAAGGCGGTGGTGCGCGGCAGCAGTCTCATTCTTGGCAGCGACTGCAGCTTTGCTACCGTCTGCCGCACCCATTCACTCGCCGGGCTGCCATCCACGGACGCCGCACGTTCACAGAGGAGCGAGCCGCCCAATTCGGGTTGCTCGTCGCACAGGATGACCCGGGCACCGGCTTCGCCGGCTGCTAGGGCTGCCGCAAGCCCCGCAGGACCGGCGCCGACGATGAGCACGTCGCAATGGGCGTACTGCTGCGCGTAACGGTCGGGATCCGGTAGCGTCGGTGCGGTTCCGAGACCGGCCGCGGCCCGGATGTTGGGCTCATAGAGCTTGTGCCACCAGCTGCGCGGCCACATGAAGGTCTTGTTGTAGAACCCTGCGGGCAACAACGGCGACAAGACGCTGTTGATGGCACCGACGTCGAAGTCCAGTGAGGGCCAACGGTTCTGGCTTTCGGCGATGAGTCCTTCGTAAATCTCGACTTGGGTGGCGCGCAGGTTGGGTGTGCGCCGCGCCGAATCCCGGATGACGGCGACGAGCGCATTTGGTTCTTCAGAGCCACTGCCGACGACGCCCCGCGGCCGGTGATACTTGAAGGACCGACCCATTAGATGTACACCGTTGGCGAGCAAGGCCGAAGCAAGCGTATCGCCTTCCAGGCCTTCGAAAGACTTCCCGTCAAATGAAAAACGAACCTTTTTGGAGCGCTCGACGCGGCCACCAGCCGTAGTGCGGAACTTCATGCCGCACCTCCGGTCGAGGGGCCCTTTTCGCCAACCTTATAAGTTCCTACGAAATGGTCGGTCGTCGTGTCACGAAGCGCATTGAAGAATCGGCCGCATCCGCGCGCGTGGCGCCACCGTTCACGGTAGAGGCCCCGCGTGTTGGCGCGCAGGTACAAAAATTTCAGCAAGTCATCCTCGCTCGTATTGGCGGGATCGTTCGGTCGTGCGATGTGAGCCTGGCCGCCATAAGCGAATTCCAGTTCGGGGCGAGGACCGCAGTAGGGGCAGTCGATGACAAGCATGGCGGAGCCCTTCAGTGTGCAACGGCCGCAGCCGCTGCCTCGTCGATAAGAAGACCATCACGGAACCGTTCGATCGTAAACGCCGAGTTCAACGGATGCGGTTCGTCGTGGGCGATGGTGTGCGCGAAAACATTGGCGGAGCCAGGAGTTGCCTTGAATCCGCCGGTGCCCCAGCCGCAGTTCACGTACAGGCCCTGTACCGGAGTCTTGCTGATGATGGGCGATCGGTCCGGCGTGCAATCCACAATGCCGCCCCAATTGCGCAACATCTTGAGGCGCCGAACGATCGGGAAGAGTTCGCAGATTGCCTCAAGCGTATGCGTGTTGATGTGCAACGCGCCACGCTGCGTGTAGGAATTGTAGGCGTCGGTACCTGCACCGATGACGAGTTCGCCCTTATCGGACTGACTCATGTAGGCATGGATCGTATTGGACATTACGACACAGGGCATGATGGGTTTGACCGGTTCCGAAACGAGCGCTTGCAGCGGATAACTCTCGAGCGGCAGCTGAATTCCCGCATAACCCATGACAACACTGGTGTTGCCAGCGGCAACGACACCCACCTTCTTGGAACGAATGTAGCCGCGCGTGGTCTCGATGCCCTCGATCGAACCGCTCGAGTCGATGCGCATACCGGTCACTTCGCAATTCTCGATGATGTCCACCCCCAGCGCATCTGCCGCGCGGGCATATCCCCAGGCCACGGTGTCGTGACGGGCGACGCCACCCCGACGTTGCAAGGCTCCGCCGAGGACCGGATAGCGGATATTCGGGTCTATGTTCAGGATCGGGCAGAATTCCTTGGCCTGCTCAGGAGTCAACCACTCATTGTCGACGCCGTTGCCCCGGTTGGCATGGATGTGCCTCTTGCTGGTCTGGATGTCATGTACCGTATGGGCGAGCATCAGCACGCCGCGCGGGGAGAACATCGTGTTGTAGTTGAGTACCTGCGAGAGGTCCTTCCACAACTTCAGCGAGTGGTCATAAAGGCGCGCGCTCTCGTCAAAGAGATAGTTTGAACGGATGATCGTGGTGTTACGGCCGGTGTTGCCACCACCGATCCAGCCCTTTTCCACGACGGCAATGTTGGTAAGCCCGTGCTCTGCGGCGAGGTAATACGCCGTTCCGAGTCCGTGGCCACCACCGCCGATCACGATGGCATCGTATTCGGCTTTCGGCGCCGCCCGGCGCCACTGCGACTTCCATCCCTGATGGCCATTGAAGGCCTCTTTCAGGAGCGACCAGGCCGAGAACTTTTGCATCACGCCCTCAGATCGTTGTTGTCCGGATCGTACGGCGACTCCACGACGATCGTCGCCTTCTTGCGCTCGCCCAGAACCTCGATTTCGATCTCGGTGCCCGGCGAAGCAAACTCGGGCTTGATGTAGCCGATGATCAGGCTCTTCTGGATGGTGTGTCCGAAATAGCCAGACGTGGCGCGACCAATCATCTTGCCGTTGCAGAAGAGCGGCTCATTGCCCAGCGGATCAGCATCCGTGATGCCGTGAACCTCGGCCGTGATGAAACGGTGAGGCACGCCGGCAGCGAGCTGCTTTTCAAGAGCGTCCTTGCCGTAGAAGTTCGGCTTCTGCATACGTACGAAACGGTCGAGCGATGCTTCGAACGGAGTGTAGTCGCGGGTCAGGTCGCTGCCCCACATGCGGTAGGATTTTTCCATGCGCAGGGATTCCATTGCGCGCATGCCGACAAGTCCAAAACCAAACTCGGCGCCGGCGGCGCAGATCTGGTCGAACAGGCCGTGGGCGTATTCGACGGGGAAGTGAAGTTCCCAGCCGAGCGCACCGACAAAGTTGACCCGCAGTGCATACACGTCTGTGGCGTAGCCCGCTTCGATTACCTGGCTGGTCAGCCAAGGGAAGGACGCGTTGTCGAGCGGTGAATCCGTCAGCTTGGCCAGCAGGTCGCGCGCGCGCGGGCCACCGATGACGAAGCATGCGCGGGCGCCGGTGATGTTGCGCATCGAGACGGACCCGTCGCGCGGCAGACGCTTCTCAAGGAAGTCGCCACTCTGACTCCTCGAACAGTGCTGCCACACCCACCGCGGGCTCCACCGAAACCGCCTGCCAGACCGCACTCCG
>CAXBRZ010000305.1:0-3745 GCA_963978075.1 uncultured bacterium
AACTGGGTTCCCCGGGAACCTGCTGTCACCGAGGTCAATTAGGAACAGTTAGAAACCAACGAAGCCCGAATGGGTCGATCAGTTCGGCCCAACAGGGGAGTTGAGGAGTCGCCACATGGAATCCGTCTGGTTGATGCCCACACTGGCGAGGTGCTCGCGCAGGCGGTTCAGCCGATGTTCAATCCGAATGACCGAGAGCACTCGGGTCGCGGTTACAGAAATCTTGCAATGCTCGACACTTTCGAGCCTGGCTCGGCTTTCAAGTCCTTCTGGGTCGCAGCGGGATTGGAATCCGGCAAGATCAACAAAGACAGCATCATCGATACCGGCGCTGGCGTAATCAAGGTCGCCGATCACACCTTCAAAGATGAGCACCCTATTGGCGCTGCGCCTCTGTGGCTCGTACTCGCGAAATCATCCAACGTCGCCTTGGCGCGTATTGGACTGATGCTCAATCGCGAAGACGTCTATACCCTGTTGAGCAATCTCGGTTTCGGGAAAGTGTCCGAGGCGCAATACCCCGCAGAACCTGGCGGGAAGCTTCCGCACTTTAGCCGATGGAAGGAAATCGACGTTGCGGCAATGTCGCACGGTTACAGCGTTTCGGTGACGCCCTTCCAGCTGGCCTCGGCCTATACGACACTGGCTGCTGGTGGTGTGAAGCGACCATTGACTTTCAGGCGAGTAGACGGAGCGCCTCCCGCCGGGACGCGTGTACTTAGCGAGCGTACCTCTCGAGATCTCGTGGACTTGTTGCAGAGCGTGATCACGGACGGAACTGCCAAGAAAGCACAGGTCCGCGGGTACCATATCGCGGGAAAGACAGGCACCGTCCAGAAGAACACTGGCGGCACATATCAAAAGCGATATCGCGGCATCTTTGCGGGCATGGTGCCGGCCAGTGATCCACGGCTTGTGGCGCTGATCGTCATTGACGAGCCCACCAGCGGCAAGTACTACGGCGGTGATGTGGCCGCGCCAATCTTCTCCAACATCATGCAGGGAGCACTGCGGCTACTCTCAGTCATGCCGGATGACATGGACAAAGTATCGACTCAGATGGTGCAGTCGGAGATTGTCCAGTGATGCGGTCCGACCTGCACAATATTGATCTCGGAATCGTCCTGGGCGACGTGCCGGCCGCCACCGGCATCAAGGTCGGCGACCTTCAATTGGACAGTCGCCAGATCAAGCCTGGCGATGCCTTTGTGGCTGTCCCCGGCAGGACCTCCCACGGATTACGACACGTACGGGATGCGCTGGAAGCAGGCGCTGTAGCCATCCTCTATGACCCCGCGGATGGCGACTCCGGCGTGGAAGGTCAAATGGCGCCCGCCGTAATTCCAGTCCCGGCCTTGGCTTCCCGTCTCGGCGAAATCGCCGACAGGGCGCACAGCCACCCTTCGCGTGACATCGAAGTCGCCGGAATCACCGGAACCAACGGAAAAACGACCTGTGCATGGCTCTACGCACTATGCCGGGACGACCGTGCGGCGTATTTGGGCACCGTCGGCTCCGGTCGTCCACCGAACCTCAAGGCAACGACGCACACCACGCTAGATGTTTTCTCGCTGCACCGCACACTCGCGGCATTCAGGGACACGGGCGCCAAGCATGCGGCAATTGAAGTCTCGTCTCATGCTCTCGACCAAAATAGAGTAGCCGGCGTCCGGATGCCTCTTGTGGGGTTCACAAATCTAAGTCGCGATCATCTTGATTACCACGGGTCGATGGAGCGCTATGCGGCTGCCAAGGAGCGGATTTTTTCCTGCCAAGACGTCCAGCGGGCTGTCATCAATATCGACGACGAGACCGGTCGAAAATTCGCGGCGAAGATAGCAGGCAATATCGAGACGTTGTCCGTCGCCAGCTCGGCGCCTGCGCGCCGCGAAGGCCTCTATGTTGAGGCTAACGAAATCAGGAGTCTCTCCGGTGGACTTTATGTTGCCGGCGCCAGCCATGCAGGCAACTTTGCTCTTACCGCGCGACTTGTGGGGCAGTTCAATGCCGAAAATTTATTGCTGACCTTGGGCCTGCTGCTCGCCTCAGGAATGCGATTGGCCGACGCGACGGAACGTCTGTCGCGGGCGGTTCCGCCACCGGGCCGAATGGAAGCCTTTGATTGCAATGGAACAGTCGTCGTAGTGGATTACGCCCACACTCCGGACGCTCTAGCGAAAGCGCTTCAGGCGGTACGCGGTCATGTGCGAGGAAAACTGTACTGCGTTTTCGGCTGCGGCGGAGACCGGGACTCCGGGAAACGCGCATTGATGGCCGAGGTCGCAGAGAAATTCGCGGACGGAGTCATCGTTACGGATGACAATCCGAGATCCGAAGATCCTGGCGCAATCGTCAACATGATTCTTGCCGGTTTCTCGAACCGAATTCCCGTCCGTGTCGAACATGATCGCGAGAAAGCCATACGAACGGCCGTCGAAAACGCGGTTGAGGGTGATGTGGTACTCATCGCCGGAAAGGGACACGAGGATACCCAGACCTATGGGTCAAACGTGAAAAGATTCAGCGACCGGGAAATCGCCCAGTCGATTGCCAGGAAGGCGGCATGAACCGTCATCTGAGTGAATTTTCGGCAGCAATGAACGGCACTCTCTGGGGTGAGGATGTCGAGTTTTCAGGTGTCTCCATCGATTCCCGTACTTGCTCACATGGCGACCTTTTCTTCGCCATTCGTGGCGAACGATTTGACGGTCACCAATATCTTTCCGCCGCAAAAGACCGCGGAGCTGTCGCTGCGGTGGTCTCATCCCGCCAAGACGTGGAAATGCCCCAGATCTGTGTGGGCGATACGGTTATCGGCCTACAAAAAGCTGCCGCTGCGTGGCGCAGAAGTTTTGATATTCCGGTAGTCGCCGTTGCCGGTAGCAACGGCAAAACAACGACGAAGGAAATGATTGCGTCAATTCTGGAGCAGAAGTCCTCTTGCCTGTCGACAAAGGGGACGCTTAACAATCATCTTGGCGTCCCGTTGACTTTGCTTGGAATGGCAAAGACACATTGGGCCGCCGTAGTTGAAGTGGGCGCTAACCATCCAGGCGAGGTTACAGAACTCGCAAAAATCGTCTGTCCGACTGTGGGTGTGGTCACCAATGCTGGCGCCGAGCATCTGGAAGGCTTCGGCACGCTTGAGGGAGCGGCCAGGGCTGAAGGCGAATTATTTGCTGCTTTGGACAAGAACTCTGTCGCGGTAATGAATGCAGACGACGAATTCATTGATCTCTGGAAAGACATGAATTGTGCTGAGAGGACGCTGTCCTTTGGTCTGAGAGAATCAGCAGATATTCGGCCAGTGGGTCCCATCGAAATCTCAGGGGTCGCCGGCCAAAGTCAGGCGTTTAGCGCGATCACCCCTTGCGGGATTGTAAACGTAGGATTGTCTTTTGCCGGAAGCCACAATGTGCGAAATGCTCTTGCGGCATTGGCCGTAGGCAGCTTGCTTGGCTGCAGTATCAAAGAAATGGAAGCGGGCCTTCGAGAGGTGCAGCCTGTCAAGGGTCGGCTGAACATAAAGTCTGCCGCGAGTGGTGGGTGCATCATTGACGATTCGTACAACGCGAATCCGTCCAGTCTTGAGACAAGTCTCGCCGTGCTCTCCGGCGTCAAAGGCGAGCGCTGGTTGGCGCTAGGGAATATGGCAGAACTCGGTTCGTCGAGCGAAAAAGAGCACCTTTCGGCGGGGCTGCTTGCGCGCGATGCAGGCGTAAGCCGCCTTTTTCTCGTCGGGGAA
>CAXBRZ010000306.1:0-3720 GCA_963978075.1 uncultured bacterium
GGACCGCGAACACGCCGAAGTGGTCCGAGGCGAACACGCCTTGTTCCCCTTCGTCGAAGCAGACACGCGCGTGCAAGGGGACGAGGCGGTCCTCGGGTTCCTGCCTTCGCACGAAGACGTAGTCGATCCGGCGGTCGGGCTCGCGCAGCGGCGCAGCGTAGGGATTTCTGCGCGCGAAGGTGATGCCCGGGCCGCCCTCGCCGGCGCCTCGCAGCCGGTGATCGTGATGACAGCCGGTCTGCTGCGCGCCGGGGCGCTGGAGGAACTGGACGAGAATGAATTGCGCACGGTCATCGAGACGAACCTCACCGGACCGCTGGCACTCATCCGCCATCTCTTGCCGGGACTGCGCCAGAGCGGCGGGACGTTGATCGTCACGAGCAGCCTCTCGGGACTTGCCGGCTTGCCAGGCGACGTCGCGTATGCGGCCTCCAAGTGGGGCCTTGAGGGAGCGATGGAAGCGCTGCGCCACGAGGTCGACCGGTTCGGCATCCGCGTGGCGCTGGTCGAATTCGGGCTGGTGAACACCGCCTTGTTCGACCACGACCTGAGCCATCCGGTCGCACCGGACTCCCCCTACCGGTCCCTGTCCGTCTGGCAGCGGGAGTCACTGCGCCAACGGATTGGCACCGGCATGGACCCCGTCGAGGTTGCCGAGGCCATTCTGGCCATTGCGCGCGTCAACGATGGACGCCTGCGCTATCCGGTGGGGGCGCTGGCGCAGCGGGTGTTGGACACGCTGCTGGGACAGGATGACGCGACTCGCGACGCCTTTCTGCGCGACGTCGCCGGTGCCGACTGGTGGAGCAGCGGCAAAGATCCGCCCACGTCCTGACCCTCAGACCGACAGGGTGCGAAGCCACCGGTGAGCACGATGGAACCCCGCCGCGGAGACTAGGCTGGCGAGCGCGACCATTGCCATGGCGAGCGCAAGCCCTCGCCCTCCCGCCACCCATCCGAACGCATCTGACAATGCGCCGACACACCAGGGACCCAGAAAGCCGACCACGAGGGACAGACAGGCAAACACCGCCACCGCGGTCGCCCTTTCGGTTTCGGCCACCATGTCCTGCAGGGCCGCCTGGACGGGTACCAGCCACGCCCCGTTGGCCAGTCCCGTCGGTACCACCCACAGCAGTGCAGAGCCGGCATCCGGTGCGGCGCACACGGCAAAGATACCCAGCATCGTCAGCACCACGGACACCGAGGAAACCCGCATCGGCGCAACGGCACCGCGTCTCTGCCCGGGCTGCGCCAGAAGACCGGCCAGCAACGCGCCGCCCATCGACGACAGTCCCCACAGCAGTCCGAAGCGCTGCCCCACTTCGGCCTGCGCCATCCCGTGGACCCGTCGCAGCAGCGTTGGCATGAAGTAGGCGAATCCCATCCCGGCAAACGTCGCCGCCGCAGCACCGACCACCAGCGCGGAAAATCCTCGCGTCCGTACGATGCGCTGCGCCACCGGCCAGAATGCGTCAGCCTGATCCTGACCTCTTTTTTGCGGCTCGCGGATCAGCCACCACACAAGGGGAGCCACGATCAGACCCGGCACGCCGATGGCGAAATAGGTCATGCGCCACCCCCCCACGGCGGCCAGTGCTCCGCCCCACCACAGTCCCGCAATCTGGCCGAGATAGACACTCTGATTGAAAAAGCCCACGGCAAGTGACCGGCGGCCGCGCGGAAAGGTGTCGGCGATGAGCGAGTAGGATGGCGCGAGGCACGCCGCCTCACCCAAACCGACACCCAAGCGCGCCAGCGCAAATTCTGTGACGGTCCGGGCACAGCCTGACAGGAGCGTGAAAGCGCTCCACACGACGCAACCGATGGCAAGAATGCGCGCCCGCGGATAGCGATCGGCGAGGCGCGCCACGGGCAGGCCCGCCAGGGTAAAAAAGAGCGCGAACGCCGGCCCCACCAAAAACCCCATGACGGAGTCACCGACCGAAAAAGTCCTCGCGACGTCCGGCATCAGAATCGTCAGCGCGTAGCGATCAATGTAGCCCGAGGTATACGCGAGCATGAGCAGCACCACGACGCGGGCACGGTATGCCTTGGTGTGCTCGGTCAGTTGCATCAGGGTCCCCGGCCTCCTGGGCCGAGCATAGCGGCTGATACTCAGTTGCGGGGAGCCAATCCCTGCAGACGTCGGACAAGACTGCGCAGGAACACCTTGTTGAAGTGCAACTGGCAGGCCGGCGAGGCCTGCTCGAGACGCGTCGAAGACACCCGCAGCACCGTTGCGGCGGTCTCGCACCGGATGGTCGCCTGCCGGCGGGCTCCCGCCACGCAAGCCGCTTCGCCAAAACAGTCGCCAGGATTGATATGGCCGATCAGTGAGGTGTCCTTGGTGACCGCAAGGCGGCCGTGGACCGCCACATAGAAGCGATCCTCGACCTCCCCTTCGCGCACAAGCTCCGTCCCGGCCGGGTGCTCCTCCCAGTCGCTGGCACGCAGGATCTCGCCGATTTCGGCATGGCTGAACTCATGAAAGAACGGCAGCCGGCGCAATGTCGAGAACTGCTCGTGACGGTCCATGCGATCGCCATCGATGCGCAGTTTCTGATGCACCCGCGTCAGGGCTGCGGCGAACTCCTGTCCGCTCGCATAGCGCTTGTCAGGATCCTTTGACAGGGCAGTCATCACGACCGCTTCGAGTTCCTCCGGTACACCATCCCGCAAGGTATGGATCGGTGCCGGGGTCGCGTAGACGATCTGATGCATGAGCTTGGCCAGGTTCGCGCCGCGGAAAGGACGCATGCCCGTCAGAAGTTCGTACATGACCGCACCGAGAGAATACAGGTCGGAGCGATTGGACAAGGCGGCTGACTGCACCTGCTCGGGCGACATGTACGACGGACTTCCTGCGATTCCTTCAATGCCGGAGCCCATGCCGTTCGGACCGAGCGCGATGCCAAAATCGATCACACGCAGTTCGCTCTCGACATTGAGCATCAGGTTTGAAGGCTTGATGTCGCGGTGAATGACGCCACGACTGTGGGCATATGCCAACGCGCGCGCACACTTGTAGGCGATCTCGACCACCGTATCGGGAGAGAGCAGGTTGTCCTCGCGACAGTAGGTGGCCAACGTGCGCGCACCGTAGACGAACTCAGTCACGATGTAGCAGCGGCCGTTTTCCTCACCCGCATCATAGATCGGCAGGATGTGGGGATGCTGCAGCAGGCCCACGAGATGTGCCTCGGAGAGAAACATCTGCCTTGCCACGCGGTGCCGTACCGGATCTTCCGGACTGGTCGCGTGATAGACCTTGATCGCCACGTCACGACGGTAGTAGGGATCGTGGGAGAGATAGACGGTGCCGGTAGTGCCTCGCGCCACTTCCTTGATGATTTCGTATTTACCGATGCGCCGCAGCGCCGGTTCCGGGCTGAACGTCGCCGGCAGCGGATGCGTCGGGGCGGTATTCGGTGGACTTGCGATGGCCAGCTCCGCATGAAAGTGACCGGACACCCGCTCCGGCGGGAGGAGATTACGGCACATCCACCCGCCGGAACGTGACACGTCTCGCGGTTTTCAGGCCCTGAAGTGGTCCCAACCGCGGGGTACCGTGACCTCGCCCCGTTCCCCGAGGAACTGCCACGCAGGTGCATCCCGCTCTGCACCGAACCCGGCGACCGGGTGCTCGACCCGTTCTCCGGTTCGCACACCACCGCACGGGTCACCGACGTCTTGGGTCGTCGCGGGTACGGCACCGAC
>CAXBRZ010000307.1:0-3715 GCA_963978075.1 uncultured bacterium
ACGACGTCGTAGTCCGCCATCAGGCACCCGCCGATTGCGCGCGCGCGGCGCGGATCTCGAGCGCGGCGCGCTCGACGGCGTTGACGACGCCCTGGTAGCCCGTGCAGCGGCACAGGTTGCCCGCGAGCGCCTCGCGCACCTCGGCCTCACTCGGCACGCGTCCGGGACGTCGCGCGAGCAGCGCGGTCGCCGCCAGCAGGCAAGCCGCGAACAACATCTGGACCCACCGCCGGATTGCACTCATGGCGTGGCTCGCGGGACGGAGACAGAATCCGGACGAAGCCGGGACTTCAGGCGCGCCAGCTGCACGGTCCAGCGCGACTGGCGACGGCGCAACCACGGTGCCCAAGCGGCATCGAGCGGCACACCTTCGCCCAGCACGCGCAGCACCACGCGTCCCTGCTCGCGCAGCCGGCGCGAGAGTGGTCACAGAGGGCGCCACCGAAGGCCCCGGACGCAGCCGCCGGCGTGACGCCGCGGCAGCATGCACCTGCGCACAAAGCCGCCGGGACAGCTCCGCACGGCCTGCCTCGCCGTCCGGCTTCTGCAGGACGTCCACCGCACCGGCAGCGAGTGCCTCCAGCGCCAGAGCGGAACCCGCTGGCGTGAGGTTGCTCACCACGATAACGGGTACGGGGTGATGCTCCATCAGGATCTTGAGGAACGTGAGCCCGTCCATCAGCGGCATCTGCAGGTCGAGGGTGACCACATCCGGCGACAGCGTCAGGATCAGTTCCCGTGCCCGGTACGCGTCTTCGGCCGCCCCCACGACATCGATCAGGGGGTCGGCGGACAAGGCATCGGCCAACGCTCGGCGCGCCAGCGCCGAATCATCGACCACCAGCACCCTTACCGTTCTGTCGGTGCGTGTCTCGTCTTTCATGGCCGGGCATAGACCCCGTGACTGATGCGAACGAGTTCAGGCAGCAAGCCGCCGACGCTTTCCGATACGCCGACGACGAGCACTCCCTCGGGCGTCAGGCTCGCGGCGAGGCGTGCCAGTACGCGCCGACGGGTCTCGACGTCAAAGTAGATCAGAACGTTGCGGCAGAAAATCACGTCCTGCGGGCGTGACAGCGGATAGCTGTCATCCAGCAGGTTGATGCGCTGGAAACGGACGGCATCCCGCAAGATACGCTTGACGCGGCAGCGGCCCGCCTGGGCTCCGACGCCACGTTCAAAGTAGCGCTTCAGCAGGTCCTCAGGAACGACGCCGGCACGTTCCATGGGATAGACCCCACGCTCGGCGAGCGCCAGAGCGCGTCTGGAAATATCCGACCCCAGCAACTCAAAGACACGGCCGGGCTCGGCGGCGCTGTCCTCGGCAAGCAGCATAGCCAGCGTATAGGCCTCCTCGCCGGTCGCGCAGGCGGCCGACCAGACCCGCAAGGGGTCCCGGTTCATGCCGCGGGCCGCCCGAAGCCGAGGGAGGACTTCGCTCACCAGTGCCGCAAAGTGCAACGACTCCCGAAAGAATGCGGTGTGGTTGGTGCTCATCAGGTCGACGAGCGTCTCAAGCTCCGATCCGCTACCGTCGGCCCGCACGTACTCGCCGTAATGCTCGAAACTCTCGAGTTTCAGCTCGCGCACACGCCGGCGCAGTCGGTTTGCCACCAGTTGATGCTTGTCGGGCCCCAGGGTGATGCCGCTGTATGCTCGCACAAGACCCGCAAGCTCCCGCAGCCCCCGATCCGACAGGGTCGGCAAATCGTCCAGTGGAGCGACTCCGTTGATCAAAATGCCTTCCATCAGAAACTGCGGAAATCCTTGTCGTCATCGCTGAGCGAATGGATGTCCGGCATGGGTATCCGATCCAGCGTCTCCGCGGGCAGTTGTGACAGGCGCTGCTGTGCAGCCGTCGACGTCGACCAGCGCCGCGATGGTGCCGCCTGTGGCGCAGCCCGCATCGGGCGGACGGCCGGCGGATCCTGTGGCCGGTCGCCTGTGTCGAAACGGCCGACGAGGCTCTCCAGTTGCTCGACGGCCAGCTTAAGGCTTTCCGCCTGCGCATTCAGTTCCTCGGCGGCCGTCGCGCTTTCCTCCGCACCCGCCGCGTTGCCCTGGGCGATGCGATCCATCTGCCCGAGCGCGACATTGACTTGCGTCACGCCAAGCGCCTGTTCCTTTGCCGCCTTGGCGATCTCTGCCACCAGTAGGTCCGTAGCCACCACCTTCTCGGAGATATCCTTCAGCGCACGCGCAACCTCTGCGCTTCGGGCACTGCCACGCTCGGCAGTGGCCATGGCGACATCAATCTTCTGCGCAGTCTCCCGCGCGGCGGCAGCGCTACGTTGTGCCAGCGAGCGCACTTCATCCGCGACAACGGCGAAGCCCGCACCGGCCTCGCCCGCCCGCGCCGCCTCGACCGCCGCATTGAGCGCGAGGATGTTGGTCTGGAACGCGATCTCGTCGATGTTCTTGACGATCTTTGCGACGTCGGCGCTGGCGACCCCGATGTCGGCCATGGCGGCAGTCATGCCGTCCATCGTGGCCACGCCAGTACCAGCGAGCGTGCGCGCATCGGATGCCAGCAGCATCGCTTTCTGGCTGTTGTCTGCCGTCGAACGAATCATGGCCGACATTTCCTCAAGCGACGCGCTCGTCTCCTCGATGGCGGCCGCCTGTTCGGCGGCTCCGCTCGCCAGCGACTGACTCGCCGAGGCCATCTGTCGGGCCGCAGAGGCGGTATGCATAGAACCGCGATTGAGGTCCGATACGACACCACCGAGCCCTTCCTCGATATTGCGGACCATGAACCAAGCGAGTGTCGCCGATACGGCGACAGCGAGCAGCGACGTGATCGCAAGGAGCCACATGGTGAGCCGGGTGGAACTCTGGCTGGCCGATGCCGAGCCTTGCGCAATCTGGTTGTGGTAGACGAGCGCGGCCTGGATCGCCTTTTGAAAGCGCGCGTAATTCGGATACTGGACCTCGCGAATGAGGCGCTGCTGCTCGATGAGCGCTTCCCACTCACCAAGCGAGGTCGTGTTGTCCAGCGCCGCGATTTGCCCGCGCACCTTGACGAGGGCGTCTTGCGCCGCACGAATCTCCTCGAACAGCCGGTGATCGTCGGCATCCGTCATGAGATTGCTGCGGTATTTCGCCAGATCTTCGCCGATTCGGACTTCGCGGGCCGAGGTGTCTGCCAGAAGTTCCTTGGTGGCAGCCTCATCGGCATCCACCATGCGAAGTCGGTTGATATGCTGTGCCTGCGCCTGCACCGCCATGTCGCTGAGCGCCAGCACGGAGGGAAGCGTCGACTCGGCCATCGTGACGATGCTGCTGCGCAGTGACGCCAGTCTCAGCACCGCAAGCAGGCTAATGAGAGTGAGAACCGCCAGCAGCGTGCCGAGCCCGACCGTGATTCGCCGTGTAATGGTCCACTGGGACGTATCGATGACTTTCATGAGACCTCTGTGCCGTTGCCGGCCGGGAGGGAAAGGAGATCCGGCAGATGCACGCTTGCATCTGCCGCGAGAATTTCATCCATCGCGAGCACCGCACGTACCTGCTCGGTCGTGGTGGCCACGCCTGCAAGATAACGGCTGTCGACCGCGCCGGCAAAATCCGGCGGCGGCGCCAACTGTGTCGAGGCCAGCTGGATGACATCATCCACGGCATCCACGATCGCACCGATCCGCGTCAGGCGACCTTCCGCACGGTGCTCAAACACGATGATGCAGGAGCGGTCTCCGTAGACGACCGGCGCCATGCC
>CAXBRZ010000308.1:0-3705 GCA_963978075.1 uncultured bacterium
TTGCGCCGTGCGACCTCGAGCATGCCGGCCGATATGTCCAAGCCCTCCACGGCGGCGAAGCCGTAGTCGGCGAGGTGGGCACCGATCAACCCGGTGCCGCAGGCGGCATCCAGGATGCGGGCCTCACGGGGCAGCAGCCAGGCCACGAGGCCCGCGACGATCTGCGGCATCCGCCATTCGTGCTGCTCGAGCACGCTGTCGTAACTTTCGGCCACGCGGTCGTATTCCGCCGCCAGTTCGGACGGCGACTGCGCGGCGTAGACCCGTTCGGCGTCAAATTGGTCGGCCATGGTGCTCTCCTGTGCGCGCAGTGTGGCCTGCCGGTGGTCACGGCTCAAGCCGGCACCCCGGTGGTGGCGCGGTGGCACAATGCCTCCATGACGACCTTTGCCCATCTGCCGCTGTCCACCGTGCTCTTCGATCTGGACGGCACCCTGCTCGACACCCTCCCTGACATCGCCGCGGCGCTGAACCGGGCGCTCAAGGAGGAGGGTCTGCCGGAGCAGCCGCTGGAGGCCGTGCTCGCCGGCGTCGGTCGCGGGGCTGCCGTGCTGATCGAGCGGATGACGCCATGCCCACCCGAGCCGCGGTTGCACGGTCGGCTGCTCGAGCGGTTCTTCTGGCATTACGAGGCGCTGCACCGCCACGGGGCGTCGACCGTGCGCGCGTTTGAGGGCGTACGCCCTTGCCTTGACGAGCTCAAAACGCGCGGGTACCGGCTTGCCGTGGTGACCAACAAACGGCGCGACCTCGCCCTGCGGTCGCTGGAGGACGGTGGCGTGCTCGACGCCTTCGAACTGGTCGTCGGGGGCGATACCTGCGCTCAGCGCAAACCGCATCCCGAACCGCTGCTGCACGCGGTGAGGGAGCTCGGGCAGCCGCCTTCGGCCGCCCTCATGGTGGGGGATTCGGCCAATGACGTCGACGCGGCGCGCGGTGCCGGGATCCCGGTCGTGGTGGTGCCGTACGGCTACAACGGCGGGGAGGATCCCCGTTTGCTGGTGGCGGATGCGCACGTGGCCGGACTGGCCGAACTGCCGGGACTTCTGCCGTCACGGCCGGCACGGGATTCGGCATAATCCACCGTCAGGATTTTGAATTTTTCCGAAGAGGACTCATCGAATGGCTTTTATATCGCTCCGCCAGCTGCTGGACCACGCAGCCGAACACGACTACGGTGTGCCGGCTTTTAACGTCAACAACCTCGAGCAGGTCGTGGCGATCATGAGTGCCGCGCAGGAAACGCGCAGCCCGGTGATCCTGCAGGCCTCGGCCGGTGCACGCAAATATGCGGGCGAGCCGTTCCTGCGCCACCTGATGCTGGCGGCGGTCGAGTCCTATCCGGACATCCCGGTGTGCGTGCACCAGGATCACGGCACATCGCCCGCCGTGTGTCAGGCCTCCATCCGTTCGGGCTTTTCGAGCGTCATGATGGACGGCTCGCTCATGACCGACGGCAAAACACCCTCCAGTTACGACTACAACGTCGCGGTCACGAAACTGGTGGTCGACATGGCGCATCCGGTGGGCGTGTCGGTGGAAGGTGAACTCGGCTGCCTCGGCTCGCTGGAGTCGGGTGAGGCGGGCGAGGAAGACGGTGTCGGCGCGGTCGGCAAGCTGTCGCACGACATGCTGCTCACCGATCCCGAGCAGGCGCGCGACTTTGTGGCGAGGACGGGCGTCGATGCGCTGGCCATCGCCATCGGCACGAGCCACGGCGCCTACAAGTTCTCCCGCAAGCCCACCGGCGACATTCTCGCGATCGACCGCATCGCCGCGATCCATGCGGCCTGTCCTAACACGCACCTTGTGATGCACGGATCTTCCAGCGTCCCGCAGGAGTGGCTGGCGGTCATCCGCGAGTTCGGCGGTGCCCTCAAGGAGACGTATGGCGTGCCCGTGGAGGAAATCCAGCGCGGCATCAAGAGCGGTGTGCGCAAGATCAACATCGACACCGACATCCGCCTCGCCATGACCGGTGCGATCCGTCGTCATTTCGCGCAGGACCCGGCCGAATTCGATCCCCGCAAGTATCTCGCGCCCGCGCAGAAAGCGGCGCAGTCTATCTGCAAACTGCGTTTCGAGGCCTTCGGTACGGCCGGCCATGCGGACCGACTGAAGCCACTCTCGTTTGACGCGATGGCGAAGACCTACGCCTGAGCGCGTGCCATCAGGCTTCAGGAATCGGGGGGCATGGCCCCCCGAATTCTTTAACACAATGCCCGTGACACAGAGGGCACTGTGAGCCCCGCCTAGGGGGCCTTGGGAATCGCCGGATGGGTCAGCCCCGTGTAGTAGCCGAAGAACGCAAACAGGTCGGTGTGTTCGGCGATCTGCTTGTCCGTGGGCTTGCCTGAGCCATGGCCGGCGCGGGTTTCAATGCTGATGATCCGCGGTTGCGGTCCGAGATCAGTGGCCTGCAGGCGGGCGGCGTACTTGAAACTGTGTCCGGGGACCACCCGGTCGTCGGTGTCTGCCGTCATCACCAGTATCGACGGATACGTCTTGCCGGCGCGGATGTTGTGATACGGCGAGTACTTGAGCAGGTTGCGAAAGTGGACTTCCTCGTCGGGGTTGCCATAGTCATCCACCCAATAGCGTCCGGCCGTGAACTGCGGGTAGCGCAGCATGTCCATCACCCCGACCTGCGGCGCGGCTGCGGCAAAAAGGTCCGGCCGCTGGTTGACGACGGCGCCCACCAGCAGGCCACCGTTGGAGGCGCCGAGCAGGGAAAGGTGCCGCGCGCTCGTGACACCGCTTTTGATCAGGTGCTCGGCCGCCGCGATGCAGTCGTCGAAGACGTTCTGCTTGTTCAAGAGTCGTCCGCCGTCATGCCAGGCCTTGCCATATTCGCCACCACCCCGCAGGTTGGCCTCTGCCCAGACGCCGCCCATCGCAAGCCATGCGATCCGTGCGGCCTGATAGTCTGGCGTGAGCGAGATGTTGAAGCCGCCATAGCCGTAGAGGATGGTCGGGTGGGGGCCCTTCGGCAGATCACGACGCGCGATCAGGAACATGGGCACGCGTGTGCCGTCCTTTGAGGCATAGAACTCCTGGCGCACCTCGTAAGCTGCAGGATCAAAGGCCGTCGGGGGCGCATGGAACACGCGCGACTCGCCACTCGTGAGGTCCACGTGGTAGGTCATCAGGGGCGTGGTGAAGCTTGTGTAGCCATAATAGGCGTCGCTGTGCTCGGGGTCGGTCTCAAGGCCGTTCGCGCTGCCGATGCCCGGCAACGCGAGGAGCTTCATGTCGCCACCCGCGAGGTCATAGGTACGGATGACGGAGTGCGCGTCCTCCAGCGTGTCCACGACGAGCCGGCTGCCGATCATGTGGGCACTCTCGATCGTTCCGCTGCCTTGCGGCACGACCTCTTGCAGCGTCACGGACGGTGCCGTGAGGTCCACCGAGACAACACGGTAGCGCGGAGCACTTTCGTTGGTGCGCAGGTAGAGCCGGTCGCCGACGGAACCGACCAGTGACCAGCTGTGCTCGAGTCCGGCGAACAGCGTTCGCACCGGGCCACCCGAGCGCAGGTCCTGCACGTGGACTTCGTAGCGGTCATCCGTCCCTTCGGAGGTATACAGGACCAGCCAACGTCCGTCGTGCGTGAGTTCCATGCTGTGCGAGCGGCGCGGCTGCTCGGGGGTCGCGTAGACCAGCCGGTCCGCCGACTGAGGCTCACCCAGGCGATGGAAATACACG
>CAXBRZ010000309.1:0-3664 GCA_963978075.1 uncultured bacterium
GTGTGGATCAACAGTCACGGGATTCCGGATCTGTCGATGCCGATCGGGGGATTTGGTGCGTCAGGCTGGGGTCGGGAACATGGCTACGCGGGACTCGAGCTGTATCTGGAGCGCAAGTCCGTCATGGTCCGGCTCTGAGGCCGATACCGGGTTTGATTACCAAGGCTTGTTGATGTTGGCGGAGCGTGCCTTAACGAGCCCAGTCCTGTCTCGACGCCAGACCAGCCATGGCATCAGTAACACGAACATAAATCCGGCCCGGGTGAACAGCACACGGGCAAGCAGTCGCATCACTTCGCGCGCCGAGAGGCGGATTTCGGTATCGATCGAACTGCCGGGTCCCGATGTCAGGATCAGCACAGCGCCCTCGCGCCGTACGCCCCAGATGTCAACCGACATGTCTGCAAGTGCCGAGCGGACTTCCATGACTCAATCCTTGCGCAGCGTGCCGCGGGCTTGGGCGGCACGAACGCGCGCCTCGTGCACATCCGGCATGTCAGCGACCGTCAGACCTGCGGGAGGAGTGAACCGGCCGCGGCCATACAAATCCGCGAACACCTCGCGAACCGGTCCCATCTTGTCGGCGAGATTCCGCGGCGGGCGCCCGGGCGGGAACTGGTTGGGTGGATAGATCGGCTTCTCGTAGATTTGCCGAAATCCCTCGGTGCGCAGATCGACCCACGTGTTGTGGTTGCAGCGGGAGCGGTGCGTTCGCAGCGCCTCGATGTCGATGGTCACGCCCAACACCTGTTCCTCGGGGTAGGGAGCATGGCGCATCACCATTCCCGTGTAGTCGATGGCGAGTGAGTTGCCGGAACAGAAGGCCCTCGGATAGTAGGCATAGTCCACCGTCCCCCAGTTGGAGCCGAGGAGATAAGCCATGTTGTCATGCGCGCGGGTCCGGCGCGTGAACATCCAAAAGTCCCACGGCGGCGAGACGCCTTCGATTTCCTGCAACGCGACCGGATGGCAGATCACCTCGCAGCCGTTGTAACCGAGGGCGCGCGAGACTTCCGGCGTACAACCGTCGTGGCAGGTCATCGTGCCAAGTTTGCCGATTTCCGTGTCAATGACCGGGAAGAGGGAACGAATGTCGCCCCCGAAGACTTTGCTGTATTCGTCGAACAGGTCGTGCGGACTGGAGCCCAGCCCGATCGATGCCGGAATGTGCCACTTGTGGTACCGCAGGGCCAGGTTTCCATCGGGCCCTATGATGAACGCGCTGTTGAACCAGCGGTCCGGAAACTCAGGGACTTTCTCGACGACGCCTCCACCCGCGATGTAAAGGCCATACTCGCGCGCCTTGTCGGAAAGTGCTGCGATTTCCGGCCCGTCGAAGGTGATGGCCTTCTTCATGAACGAATCGATTCCATGTTCGCCCTTGCCCGGTGTGGTAACCCCTTGCAGGAAGTATTCCGGGAATACGACGAGGCGCGCGGGCAATTCCCATGCATAGCCGACACCGAAGTCGATCATGCGTAGTGCACGTTCCAGATTGACCTTTATGCCGTCACGGTCTTGGGCGACGTGCACATGCGGCTGCATGACAAGGGCGGTGTATTGCTCGATTCGCTTCACGGGAGCCTCCGGGTCAGAAATCGGCACGCTTGAGACCGAAGTCATCAAGCATGACACGTGCAGTGATGGTGCCCATCGCCGAAATCCCGCCACCAGGATGGCAGTGCGGGCCGGTCATGTAGAGGTTGCGCACCGGCGAGCGGTAATGCGCATATCCGGGAAACGGGCGGAAATACCCGAGCTGCGCAGCGATTCGTTCGCCACCATTGGTCGTACCGTCCACGAACGACGGATTGGCGGCCTCGAGGGACTCTCGGGTTTCGACGTACCTGCCGAGAATCTTGTCGTTCGTGATGTTCGGCGCGTACTGGCGCAGTTTGGGCAGCAGCACTTGCTCGACGTACTCAGGACCGTAGTCCTGCCAGCGCCGGCCGTCGGCAAGCCAATTGGAGACGAAGGTGTCGAGGATCAGCGTGTGGTTGCCCGGAGGCGCACGCGACGGATCCAGGAGGGTCCAGCAGGCACACCACAGGAAAGGATCGCTCGGTGGGACGCCCATGGACAGTTCGGCATAAAAACGTGTCATCTGCTCGCTTGAGTCGACAATTCTGTGGAACAGGCATGCACTCATGTCGGCCCCGTTCGTGAATTGTGGTGCTTCGCTCAGGGCGAGATGGACACGGCAGATGCTGATGCGGCCGAAGGAGTAGCCTTCCACCTTGTCGATGAAGTCCTCGCTCAGATGTTCCCGCCCTACGAATTGAAGGAATGTCTGTTTCGGTTCCAGCGCCGAGACGACCGCACGGCGTGCCCGGATCGTCCGGCCATCAGCGAGGTTCAGCCCCGTGGCGCGTCCGTCCTCCAGCAGAATCCTGTCGATCGGTGTGCCGGTCAGAACTGCGCCGCCGTGCGCGCTGACATACCGGGCCATGGCGTTCGGCAACTCCTGGCTGCCACCTTTGGGGATGGCCTGGCCGAACACATGAATCGCCGGAATCATGATGTAGAAGGACTGGCCGGCGCCTTCCTGGTCCGGCAAGACCTGCGGCGCGAGAGCCCAGTTGAGCATGACCGCCTTGACGAAATCATTCTCGAAGTGACGTTCGACCCAAGCGCGTGCAGAGAGCGAGAATTCCTGCAGACGGGCAAGCCCTGAGTGACTGTTCTCCAGCGCACGCGCCAGCGTCGAGGGAGGTGAGGGCGGTGAGAAGAACGCCTTCAGGAAGCCATCCTTGATGGCCGTGAAACTGTCGTGGATCGAACGGTAGCGCTGCGCATCCCGTTCGCTGTAGCGGGCGATCGATGCGCAGGTTTTGTCAATGGAGCGGTGTATCACGATCCCCGGACCCCCCGAGCGGTCCGGATGTCCTGTGATGTGATCCGCGGGCGCGAGGTAATCAAGGCCGTACGAGCGAAGTTCCGGTTCGATCGCCTTGAAATCCGCGTTGCACTGGATCCAGACATGCGACGAGCCAAAAAGGTCATGCCGGAAGCCAGGTACGGTCACCTCGCGGGTCACCGCGCCACCTCCAACCCATGGATTGCGCTCCACCACGCACACCGACAGGCCTTCGCGCGCCAGCACGGCCGCACACGCAAGACCGTTGACGCCGCCGCCGGCAATGGCGACATCAAAGTCCAGCGCGTCTCCGGTGCTCATGCGGCGTGACTCCTCATGCTGCGATTATCGCGGAATCCGTACCGTAGTCGATGCGGGGCTGCTCATGGGGATATGAACGCTCCTAATCCGTGTTCGGCTCAGCGGAGGAACGAGGCGACCGTGACCCCGACAAAGTTGCCGACGATATGACAGAAGATGCCGGTCATGATGGCCGGGCTGACCATCGAATGCCAACCGCGTCCTGCAACCACCGCAACGGTGGCGACGGGGCCCACGATGGCCGCGCCCAATCCCGTCATCGTTTCGGCTAAATCAAGCTTTGTGATCTTTTTACATGAGGCAAGTTGCTTCAGCCCCTCGCCTGTTATCTCCGTGCGAAACAAATTGAGGTCAGTAAGGTTCTTGAGTGTAGCCAAATGCTTCATTCCATCATCCGTTACCTTCGTCTCGGCCAAATTGAGCGAGGCGAGGTTTTTGAGCGGCGTGAGTTTTTTGAGCCCCTCATTATTAATCTCGATTGAACTC
>CAXBRZ010000310.1:0-3663 GCA_963978075.1 uncultured bacterium
CCCGAGCGCGGTCTCGCAGGGGATCGACCAATAGACGGGCTTCTTGGAACGGTAGACCAACCCCTGGTCGATGAAACTGGCGAAGCCACCGAGGATCTCGGCCTCGTAGGCCGGATCCATCGTGCGGTATTCCGTAGCCCAGTCGGCGAGGATCCCGAGCCGCTTGAACTGTCGACGCTGTTTCTCGATGTGGGTGGCGGAGAACTCCGCGCAGGCCTTGCGAACGCCGAGCGCGTCCAAGGAACGCTTCTGGGCCTGCAGCTCCTTCATGACCTTGTGCTCGATCGGCAGGCCATGGCAGTCCCAGCCGGGCACGTAGGGAGCATCGTACCCATCAAGGGTGCGCGACTTGACCACGATGTCCTTGAGCACCTTGTTGACGGCGTGCCCGATGTGAATCGTGCCGTTCGCGTAGGGCGGACCATCCGCGAGAATGAACGTTGGCCGCCCTTTCGCGGCCTGACGCAACTTTCCGTAAATGTCGTTCGACTTCCAGAAGTCGAGCCAGTGCGGCTCGCGGTTGGAAAGGTCCGCCTTCATTGGGAAGGCGGTCTGCGGCAAATTGATGGTGTTCTTGTAGTCCACGAAAATCTCACTCACGCGGCACGTGCCGCAAGTATCTGGCGTGCACGACGAGCGTCCGCCTCCATCTGGGCCACGAGGGCGGGCAAGGAATCAAACCGTTCTTCATCGCGAAGTCGCGCGATGAACTCCACTTCGATGCGTCGCCCGTACAGGTCGCCACTGAAATCGAAAACGTGCACTTCGAGCAGCGGTTCGACACCGCCGACGGTAGGCCGGGTACCCAACGAGGCCACGGCATCGAGGGCACCGTCCGCGCCCGGGACACCCAGCACGCGCACGGCGTAGATGCCCGTCAGGGTGACGGCACGCGGATGCAGGCGCAGGTTCGCCGTCGGAAATCCCAACGTCCTGCCCAACTGCTGGCCATGACCCACCCGACCGGTAAGCGAGTAGGAGCGGCCCAAAAGTACCGCGGCTTCCGCCAGATCTCCGGCCGTCACGGCCGATCGGACACGGGTGCTCGATACCCGCTCTCCTGCGTGCTCTACAGCGGCAACTGCCGACACGTCAAACCCCGCCGCCCGGCCACTGGCCCGAAGCGTTTCAAGGTTGCCGGCGCGGCGGGCACCGTAGCGGAAGTCCTCGCCAACAACGACATGGCGGACTCCAAGCTGGCCGGCGAGCACGCCGGCGGAAAATTCCTCGGGAGACATCGAACGTAGCGCGTGGTCGAAATTGAGCACAATAAGTTCGCTCACCCCCAGGCGACCCAATGCCACCGCCTTGTCCGTGACCCGCATCAGGCGCGCGGGCGCTCCCGCCGGATCCAGCACCTCGCGTGGATGGGGCTCGAACGTGATCACCGCCACCGTCTGGCCGGGCTCGGCAACGGCACGTGCATGCGCCACAAGCGCCTGATGCCCCAAGTGCACGCCATCAAAATTGCCGATGGCCGCGACCAGATTCCTGACGCCCATGACGGCGCCCGACCGGGCGCGCCGGACCGTCATTCGGGAAGTTGGGAGATTCGATGACATGACGCGATTATACGGGTCGCAGGTCGCGCGGCCGCAGGCCCGTGACCCACAAAGCGAGGGCATAGACGATCGAGCCACCGGCAACGACCGCACTCAGGTGACCAACACGCCACCAGGCGGCATGCTGCGTCCACTCCGCCCAGTCTCCGGCGGACCACCAAAGAAAGGCCGCCATGGCGCCATTGGCCAGAACCATCTGAAATCCGAGGCGCTTCCATGCATCGCTGGGCTGGTAAACGCCGCTGCGGCGCAGGCCGCGATAGAGCAGCCAGCAGTTCACATAGGCACCGACTCCAGAGGAGAGCGCGAGAATGGCGTGCGGGATGGGCGCACCGAAATAGGCTGCCGGGATCACGACGACGAGATCGAAGCCAATCGCCACGGACAGCGCAATCATCCCGATCCTTACCGGCGTGCGTGTGTCCTGCCGCGCCGTATAACCCGGGAGCAGCACCTTTACGAGACTGAGGCCCATCAGCCCCGCAGCATTGGACATCAGGGCATACGCACTCATGAGGACATCATGACTGCCGAAACGGCCGTAGCCATTGATCGTGGCGATGAGAGGCCCGGCGAGGACAAACAAGGCGACCGATGCGGGCAGCGAAATCACGGACGTCAGGCGCAGCGCCCAATCCAGCGTGCCATTGAATCGTTGGGGTGATTCCTCCGCATGGTGGACCGACAATCCGGGCAGGATGACAGTCGCCAGCGCGATGGAAAATACGCCCATCGGGAACTCTGCAAGGCGGACCGCGTAATACATCCAGGTCAGGCTGCCCGTGATGAAAAAAGACGCGATCCATGTGTCCAGGAGCTGGGCAATCTGAGCCACTGATGATCCAAAGATGCCAGGCAGCATCAGCCGGGCGACCCGGCGGACACCGGCATCGGCATAGCGCCACCGCGGCCAGCTGAGGAGCCCGAGGCGCTTAAGACCCCTGAACTGTGCGACCAATTGCAGGACGCCGGCCACGAAAACGCCAATGGCCAACACCGTTCCTGGGTGGGATGAACGCGGAGCGATGCAGGCGGCAAACAAGATCATGACGACGTTGAGAATGACCGGGTTGAAGGCGGCCGTACCGAACCGCCCGTAACTGTTCAGAACCCCGGACCCCAGCGCCGTCAGCGAAATGAAAAAAATGTAGGGGAAGGTCCACCGCAGCATCTCTGCCGCAAGATCCGAGCGCCCCCCGGCACCCTCGAAACCCGGCGCGAACAGCATCACCAGCACGGGAGCTGCAATTACGCCAACGGCAGTGACCCCGAATAAGGCCCATCCGAGCGTGCCCATCACCCCGCTCACGAGGTCATCCACCTCGGCGTGCGTGCGTTTGACCCGGTATTCATTCACCACCGGGACGAATGCCTGAGAAAACGCTCCCTCGCCGGTAATCCTGCGCAGGAAATTGGGAATCTTGAAGGCCACGATGAAGGCGTCCATCAACGGCCCCGCGCCGAACATGCGCGAATAGACCATGTCGCGCAGCATGCCGGTCACCCGCGAGAGCAGGGTCATGGCGCCCACAATCGACGTATTTCGAAGGAAATTGCCCTTCATCAACCGGTTTCCGGGGAGTAAACCCCCACTATACCGGCCACAGCCCCCCGCGCCGACCCTTGGAAAGGAAAAATTGACACAAAAACAAAGGTTCAGCACAATACCGGGCTCGGTCACCCCACCCTTTTCCTTTCGGAGTTCGTCCCTTGGCCAACATCAAGTCCGCAGAAAAGCGCGCCGCCCAAGACGTCGCCCGTCGCGCGCACAACAACACCCTGCGTTCGAAGATGCGCACCGCGATCAAGAAGGCGCGTGCCGCCATCGCCACAGGTCAGAAAGACACGGCCGAGGCCGCCTTGAAGGCAGCTACGCCGGTCATCGATTCGATGGTCAACAAGGGAATCGTGCACCGCAACACCGCCGCCCGTCACAAGAGCCGCCTGTCGGCCAAGGTCAAGGCGCTCGCCCTGGCCGCCTGAAGGTCACAAGACCTCGCCCGGACGGCACGCCGTCCGCCGTTTTAAAGCGGTGCGCTGCAGCAAAGAAGAAAAACCGCCTTCGGGCGGTTTTTTCATGGGCGCCTCAAGCGGGCGGACC
>CAXBRZ010000311.1:0-3639 GCA_963978075.1 uncultured bacterium
TTTTTTTTTAATGATACGGCGACCACCGAGATCTACACTCTTTCCCTACACGACGCTTTTCCGATCTCACCCGATTTCCAGTGGATGCGGCCGATCGATATTCGCGTGAGGGCGATTTCGCGCAGTTCCAGGATCGGCTGCAGATCCACGGCGTTGATCTTCGACATACTCCGAGCGTGGAGATATTCGCACGATACCTCGCCGAATCTTTGCCCCGACTTGATTACCTCATCAACAATGCCTGCCAGACAGTCAGGCGTCCTGCAGGCTTTTTCCGTCATTTGCTCGAGCGCGAGGCACTGGCCGAAGAGTCGCTGCCCGAGCCATACAGAACTGTTCTGCGCAGTCACTCTACTCTCGTCAAACGGATCGATTCGATACCTGACCAGACTGTACAGGCCCTGACGACGCACTCTGGGGCGTCGGCAGGCGAAGGTCTCGTACGAAGCGCCTTGCTCTCGCAGCGCAGGTATCTGGATGAGGATTACCTCACCGGCGCTGAAATTTTCCCCGATGGGCGGTACGACGAGGATCGGCAGCAGATCGACCTGCGGCACACAAACAGCTGGAGACTCAGGCTCCATGAAGTGGAGACGCCGGAGTTGCTGGAGGTTCAGCTGATCAATTCAATCGCACCCTATATCTTGAATGCTCGCCTCAAGCCACTGATGGTCAGGACGCCGGGTCGGCACAAGCACATCGTCAATGTGAGCGCTATGGAAGGCCAATTTTACCGTACGACCAAAACAGACAAACACCCCCATACCAACATGGCAAAGGCGGCACTCAATATGATGACCCGCACGAGTGCGCCGGATTTCGTACGGGATGGCATTCACATGAATGCCGTAGACACCGGGTGGGTCACGGATGAGGATCCTGCGGTTCACGCTGCCCGCAAGGCAGAAGAAGGATTCGCGCCGCCGTTGGACATTATTGACGGGGCGGCGCGGGTTGTGGATCCGGTTTTTTCCGGCATCAATACCGGCACACATGTATGGGGTCAGTTTCTTAAAGATTACCGCTCGGTTCCGTGGTAGTTGATTGGCTTTTGGCTGCCTCTTGTCCATTCACCGTTTTATTTCGCACGAGGCTCTGGGTCACTGCGTGACTGAAGTTGGTCCATGACGCGGCCAGTCTCGGTTGTGACAGCGCGGCAGAAGATCCGGGGCGCGTTTGCGGGTCGAGCGTTGAACGGCGCAAGACGCCCTCCCGGACTAGCTCGCCACCCGGAAAAGCCAGTGTCACTGGCAGATGCACCTACACTCGCCCGGACACGGCCTGCCGTCGAGGCTAGAATGTGTGCATCACCGACCCCTAGACTGTCGACCACGTCGGACAAACACGAATCGAAGAACGCACCTTTTCCACATGCCCGGATGACCTAGGATCAAGGCACACAGGACGTCAGCCTGTTTCCTCGACTTACGGGATGAGTCAGTTCTCAATCCTGCTGGAGTAACCCGATGCGAGACTCGCCTGTGCTTACCGCCTTTTTCGCCGGAATAATGTTGTCTGCCGCAATCGCGCCCGGCAGTGCCGCAGCGGAGCCCGCCGCCATCGTGCTGCATGCCCGCTATATTTTTGACAGTGTCTCCGGTCGGCTTTCGGATGACGGGACGGTTGTCGTGCAGGGAGGCCGGATCACCGGCATCGGCAAATCGGCGGCATTGCCGGCGGGGGCGCGCGTTGTCGAGCTGGGCGATGCCACGCTGCTCCCGGGCCTGATTGACGCGCACGTTCACCTGGGTGACGAGGATTCCGGGAATTCCTACCGGGATTTTTACGAGGGCATGCTGCGCTTTCCGGCAGAGGAGGCTTTTTTGGCCGAGCGCAACGGAATGAAGACCCTGCGCGCGGGCTTCACAACGGTTCGCGTGCTCGGCGCCCCGGACTGGGTGGACGTGGCCTTGCGCAACGCCGTGGATGCGGGGACGGTCACCGGCCCACGCATCGTTGCGGCCGGCCACGCCATCGGTACGCCGGGAGGGCACTGTGACGCGCCCCCTTTCCCGCCGGAACGGGTCAAGCCGGGTAGCGAGATTGATGGTATTTGCTCGGGCCCGGAATCCTGCCGTACAGCGGTTCGGGAACAGATGAAATGGGGCGCCAATGTCATCAAGATCTGCGCGTCCGGAGGGGTTTTTTCGGAGTCCGATCCGCTGAAGGTTCCGCAGCTGACGCCGGCGGAACTGGAGGCCATCATCGGCGAGGCGCATCGCTGGGGCCGCAGGGTCGCCGCGCATTCGCACGGTGACGAGGCCGCACGTCTCGCGGTGGAGGCCGGTGTCGACTCCATCGAGCACGGTACTTTCCTCAGTGCCGAAACGATGCAGTTGATGAAGAAGAAGGGAACGTATCTCGTACCCACCCGGATGGCTGCGTGGTGGTCTTCGGTACATGCTGACGGTTATCCGCCGGCGATTGCCAAGAAAGCCCGTGCCATCGGTGATGCCCACCGCACGATGATGCGGGAGGCGTTGAAGATCGGGGTACCCATTGCCTTCGGCACGGACTCCGGGGTCAGCCCTCACGGCCAGAACGCCCACGAGTTCGCACTCATGACGGAGGCAGGAATGACACCGGCAGCAGCACTCCTGTCCGCAACGCGGGATGCGGCTCACCTGCTCGGCGTGGACGAGGAAACGGGTCGTCTTGCCGTCGGCTTGAGCGCGGACGTCATTGCCGTGTCAGGCAACGTTCTGGACCGGATCGATTCGACGGAAAAACCCCTGCTCGTGATGGCGCGGGGCCAGTTGGTCGTCACGCCACCGTAAGCCGGCCGCGGGAACTTCAGCGGTTTGAAGCGGTCCATGCAGCGTCCGCTGGAGACTACCGTGCCCTTCTGTCGATTTTCTGCATTGGTGGTCGTCGGTGGGGCGGCATTGGCTGCCCCCGCCTATGCCCAATCGATGTCGATGCAAAGCAGTCTCGGGGACTACCCGATGACCCGGGACGGGTCCGGCACCAGCTGGCAGCCTGACGACGCTCCCATGGACGGCAAGCATCTCCTGCTGGGCGACTGGATGACCATGCTGCATGGCTCACTCGTTCTCGCACAGACCCATCAGGGTGGGCCGCGAGGTGCATCGGCGTCGTTCAGCGAGAGCATGCTGATGGCGGCGGGCAGTCGCGATCTGGGTGGCGGCACGTTGAGTCTGCGGGGAATGTTCTCAGCGGAGCCGGTCAACGGCGCCTCGGGGTATCCCCTTCTCTTGCAGACCGGCGAGTCTGCCGACGGCCATACACCGCTGGTCGATAGACAGCACCCCCACAACCTTTTCATGGAGCTCGCGGCGGCCTATTCCCACACGCTGACCGGACTCGCCTCGTGGTTTGTCTACGCCGCCCCGGTAGGCGAACCGGCGCTCGGGCCGCCCGCATTCCTGCATCGTGGCGCGTCGGACCGAAATCCCGAGGCGCCCCTCTCGCACCACCACATCGATTCGACCCACATCTCGTTCGGTGTGGTGACCGGCGGCCTGGTCGCCGGCCGCTGGAAGCTCGAGGCATCGGCGTTCAACGGCCGCGAACCAGACCAGCATCGCTCCGAAATCGAATTGCGCGGACTGGATTCGTGGGCCACGCGCCTCAGTTTCAACCCGACCTCTACCCTCGCAATGCAGGTCAGCACGAGTC
>CAXBRZ010000312.1:0-3625 GCA_963978075.1 uncultured bacterium
GACCCGCCACCGCCGCCCGCCTGACCTCGCGGCCATTGGGACGACTGCGCACTAGACCGCGCAGAGCCGCCGCGCGCCCTCGGTGAGTGTCGCCTCGTCCTTGGAAAAACTGAGCCGGATGATCCCAAGGTCCGTGCCATCGCTGTAGAACGCCGACAGTGGAATCGTCGCCACACGGTGCTCACAGATCAGCCGCTGCGCGAACGCGCTGTCGGTCTCGTCACTGAAGTGCCGGAATCGGGCCAACAGGAAGAACGATCCTTTGCTTGGCAGCAGTTCGAAACGGGAATCCGCAAGACCGCGGACGAGCAGGTCTCTCTTGCGCTCGTAGAATGCCGGCAGACCGAGATACGCCGCGGGCTCCGCCATCTGCTCGCACAGTGCATGCTGCATCGGCGTGTCGGCGGCGAACATCATGAACTGATGGATCTTGCGGATCTCGACGGTCAGCGCCGCAGGAGCAACGCAGCAACCGATCCGCCAACCGGTGACATGGTAGGTCTTGCCGAATGAGGTCACGATCACGCTGCGGGCGGCCAGTTCCGCATGCCTTGCCATGCCCTGATGGGCGGCGCCGTCGAACACGACGTGCTCGTAGACCTCATCCGAAAGCACCACGATGGAGGTGCCGCGCGTCAGCTCCGCCAGGCGCTCAAGATCCTGGCCGCTGAAGACGGTCGCTGTCGGGTTGTGCGGCGTGTTGACGATGATCATGCGGGTGCGTGGCGTGATCCGCGCGGCGACGAGGTCCCAGGGCACCCTGAAACCATCCGGGGTCAGGGGGACGGCGATCGGCACGGCGCCTTGCAGGCGTACCAGCGGTGCGTAGCTGTCGAAGGCAGGATCGAAGTAGATCACCTCGTCCCCGGGGTGGACGAGACCGGCGATGGCGGCATAGAGCCCCTGGCTTGCGCTCGCCACGACCGTCACCTCGTCATCGGGATCGTACTCGGCCGAATAAAGACCGCGGTATTTGGCGCTGATGGCCTCCCGCAATGCGGCGAGCCCGGTCATCCCCGCGTACTGATTGTGGCCCGCGCGCATGGCTGCCGCGGCACGCTCGACAAGTGCCGGATCGCACGGAAAGCTGGGCGCACCCTGCGACAGGTTCAGGGCTTGGTGGCGGGCGGCAAGATCGCCGATGACGGTGAAGATCGTCGTGCCGACGTCAGCGAGTTTGGAGGCAACCGGGAGCGCGCAGTGCATGTCATGGGTTCCAAGGCGGAGACAGGGTTCTGACTGTGCCACGTCCGCGACTCGCGCGCCGCCCGACCCGCGCCGTTGGCCCGCCGGCCAGTAGCGCCGGATTATGAAAATCTGATAAAAATCATGTATCCGGCCAGCCCAACCGCGTAAGGATGCGCTCAGGCTCCCGGGGGACACCCCATTGAGGAGGGTTTCGTGAGTCTGTTTTCGGCACCGATCACCGATCCGCAAAGCGGCCGTATCGCGCAATTGCTGGATGCCCAGCATGAGGTCCTGTCCCTCATCTCCCGCAATGCCCCCCTGCAGGAGTCGCTCAGCGCCATCGCCGCCTTCAGCGAGCGCTGGATACCCGGCATGAAAGGCTCGATCCTGCGTTTTGACGCCCGTACCGGCCATCTGGCGCGTGGCGGATACGGCCAGCTTCCGCCGTCCTTTGCCGATATCGTCGATGGCCTCGTGCCAGGACCCCTCGCGGGAAGTTGCGGCGCCTGTGCCTACCACAAGCGTCGCATCATCAGTCACGACGTCTTCAAGGATCCGTTGTGGGCCAACTTCCACGCCCTTTGCCAGCAATACGAAATACGTTCCGCCTGGTCGTCGCCGCTCATCGCCGCACGGGACGGCAGTCTGCTCGGCGTGTTTGGCATGTATCACGCCGATGTCCGCCCGATGACCCAGGACGACGAGGAACTGGTCAATCACTTTGCGGACCTCGCCGCCATGGCGATCGAACGCCATAACGAACAGGCGCTGCAGCGCTACCAGGCGACCCACGACGTTCTGACCGGTCTGGGCAACCGACGTCTGCTGGAAGAGGAAGGACCGCGCATGCGGGAGGCCGCCTTGCAGGAAGGCAGTCACCTGTGCGCGGTCTTCATCGACCTCGACAACTTCAAGTCCATCAACGACACCTTCGGCCACACACTGGCCGACGAGGTGCTGGCGAAGATTGCCGCAAGGATGCACCAGCATTTTGGCGACGAGAGCCTCGTCACGCGGTTCGGCGGAGACGAGTTCGTCGCCCTGTGCCGGGAACCGCAGAGCGCCGTCCTCGGGCGCATCGAGGCGCTGCGACAGTCGCTGGCCGTCGGCGTCAGCATGGGATCGCTGCAGGTCGAGGTCCGCTACTCGGCCGGCCTCGTGGATCAGGCCAAGACCGGCGCGGAGAGTGCCTTCGCCGAACTGATTGCAGCCAGCGACGAAATGTCCCGACGGGCGAAAGCCGCGGGCGGAGACCGTTGCATTACGGCGGACCGCGACTCCACCGGTACCTGGGCCTACCGGCATCAACTGAACCAGACCATGGTGCGCGCGCTGGGCGCCGGCGATGCGATCCAGCCTCACCTGCAGCCGATCGTGACGTTGGCCGATGGCAGCCTGAGGGGTTTTGAGATGCTGCTGCGACTGCGCGATCCGGAACTTGCGCAGGTCCCCATTGCCGACTGCATTTCGGTCGCCGAACAGACGGGCCTCATCCATGACATCGGCTTTCGGATGCTGCAGGCCGCCTTCGACCTGCTGGTCAAGCACCCGGACGAACTGCGCGGGTTGGTCCTGAACGTGAACGTCTCGGTCCGCCAGCTCATGAGCCGCACGTTTCCCGATTCGCTCAGGCAGATGGTCGAAGCGCATCCGGACTTGGCCGGGCAGATCTGCCTCGAGGTCACCGAATCGCACTGGCTCGATTCCAGCGGACCGGCGGGCGACCTGCTGCGTCAGGTTCACCAAATGGGATTTCGCCTTGCGCTGGATGACTTCGGCACTGGCCATGCCTCCCTGTCCTACCTGCAGTCCCTGCCGTTTGACTGCGTGAAGATGGACCGCCACTTCATCGAGAATCTCGAGGGCAGTCCTCGCGATGCCGCCCTGTGCGTGGCCCTGCTTGCCATGGCACACAGCTGCGGCATGACGGCGGTGGCCGAAGGCGTGGAGACCGCCGGGCAGGCCGAGCTGCTGGCACGGATGGGCTACGACGGGGCACAGGGCTACCTGTGGTCAAGACCACTGTCGCTCGATGCAGCGCTGGACTTTGCGCGGCGCCCGAGCTCGCGACACTGAGTTCGCTGACACGGCGAGAACTGCGGGCGACAGCGGGGGTGGCCCGTGGCACAGTAGCGCCACCCAGCCGTTCTATGGAGTCGATGTGACCCCACCGATCAAGGAGAGGACCCTCGAAGTCCGGTCCATCGACTTCATCCCCGAATCCGAGCGCCACGGCGGCCTGCTGAGCCAGTTCACCCTCTGGCTGTCTGCCAATCTTCAGGTCACCGCCATCGTCACGGGTGCGACTTATGGCATCGGGCGTGCCAGTGCCTTGGCCTTGGCGCAGGCGGGTTGGGATCTGGTCCTGACCGATCTGGACCCCAGCACGCTCGATCCGGTGCTGACTGAGGCCAGGGCCATGGGCGTGCAAGCCATC
>CAXBRZ010000313.1:0-3609 GCA_963978075.1 uncultured bacterium
AGTCCACATCGACGGAGGAGTTTGGCACCTCGATGTCGGCTCATCACATCCTGGGGCTGTAGCAGGTCCCAAGGGTTTGGCTGTTCGCCAATTAAAGTGGTACGCGAGCTGGGTTCAGAACGTCGTGAGACAGTTCGGTCCCTATCTTCCGTGGGCGTTCGAGAATTGAGGGTGAGTTGCTCCTAGTACGAGAGGACCGGAGTGAACGTACCTCTGGTGTACCGGTTGTCACGCCAGTGGCATCGCCGGGTAGCTATGTACGGACGGGATAACCGCTGAAAGCATCTAAGCGGGAAGCCCCCCCCAAGATTAGTTCTCGCTGGGGACTTGATCCCCCTGAAGGGTCGTCGAAGACTACGACGTTGATAGGCTGGGTGTGTAAGCGCAGTAATGCGTTCAGCTAACCAGTACTAATTGCCCGTGAGGCTTGACCATATAGCCCCAAGCTGTCTGACAGCCTGGTGGCGGTTTCTAGACTGTGACACCATTAGACTTTCGTCTTCACAAACATCCAGATTGCGACGGGCTCCCGGAATACCGGGTGCGCGTCGGACAGTTTTCCCTGGCGGCCATAGCGAGTGGGAACCACCCGATCCCTTTCCGAACTCGGAAGTGAAAACGCTCTGCGCCGATGGTAGTGTGCCCTTCGGGCATGTGAGAGTAGGTCGCTGCCAGGGTCCCAAAAAAAGAAGCCCCGGAGACAAGGTCTCCGGGGCTTTTTTCTTTTCCGCGCTATGATTTGGACTGCGCCTTGGCATTGCGGAGAAACGGATGGCCTGGTTTCTGGGATCTGACCCTCAGCTTGAATCGACCGTCGACACGGGAGTCCTGCTCGTCAATCTGGGTACACCCGATGCACCCGCCGCGGGCCCCATCCGGCGTTATCTCGCCCAGTTCCTTGGCGACCTGCGAGTTGTCGAGGCCTGTCCCTGGTACTGGCTGCCGATCCTGCATGGCCCGATCCTGACGTTCCGGCCCCGCAAGACGGCACATCTGTACCAGTCGATCTGGACCGAGGCGGGTTCGCCGCTGCGGGTTCATTCCATGGAACTGGCAAAATCACTGGCCTCGCACTTTTCGTCCGACGCGTCTGTCGCTGTTGAGCTTGCAATGACATACGGCGAGCCCTCCATCGCCTCCGCCGTGGAGCGTCTGCAATCCCGTGGCGTGAGGCGCCTGGTGGTTCTCCCGCTCTACCCGCAGTACTCCGGTACGACGACCGGTGCGGTGTTTGACCAGCTTGCCCGTGTGCTCATGCGGTGGCGTCGTGTTCCTCACCTTTCGTTTGTCAGCGAGTATCACGACCACCCGTCCTATATTCTGGCTCTCGCAGATTCGGTGCGCGCCGTCTGGGAAAGGGAGGGACGTTCCCATCTGGTCCTGTCAAATCACGGGATTCCGATGAAGTATGTGAGCAAAGGCGATCCCTACAAGAAGCAGGTCCACACGACCACCCGTCTGCTGATTGCCGAATTGGGCCTCAAGGAAGGCGACTACTCGGAGTGTTTTCAGTCCAGGTTCGGGCCTACGGAATGGCTGCAGCCTTATACCGATGACCGGTTGCTCGAGTTGGCACGATCGGGTGTGCGCAATGTCACCCTCGTCACCCCGTCATTTGCGGTGGACTGCCTTGAGACGCTTGAAGAGATCGGAACCGCCTCCCGAGAGAAATTCCTGGCCGCAGGAGGCGAAAGGTTTTCGCTCGTGCCGGCATTGAACGGTTCGCCCCGGCATGCCGAGGTGCTGGCCGCGGTGCTCCGCGATGCGGCAGGAGTGACGCGCGCCGCCGGCAGTGCCGCCTGACGGGCCAATGCTAGACTGCGCTCCGGGGTAAGAATCCGATGCTTGAACTGGCGATAAAGACGCTGCTTGCCTACGTCCTTGGCTCGCTGATGGGCGCGCTGATCGTCGGGCGTCTGCGCGGTGTCGATATCCGCAACCTGGGCAGTGGCAATGCCGGTGGCACCAATGCCTTGCGTACCCAGGGCCTGCGGTTTGCGTTGGCCGTCGTGATCATCGACGTCTCCAAGGGCTGGTTCGCCGCGGCGATACTCCCGTCAATGGCGTTGCCCGGCGTCGCACCTGATCCTTCCCTGGACCGTGATCAACTGACCTACGCCTGCGCCTTGGCTGCGGCACTGGGGCACGTGTATCCCGTCTGGTGGGAGTTTCGTGGGGGCAAGGGAGCTGCCACGTTGATCGGGGTGCTCCTCGGCTCCACACCCGCGGCCCTGATCCCGGTCCTCTCAGTGTGGCTTGCGAGTGTGATCGTCACGGGTTACGTCGGCCTGTCGACCATGCTCGCAGTGATGGCCCTGCCTGCGGTGTTGCTGATGCAAGGTAGCGCGTCGGCATCCGCGCTGGTGTTTGCAATCTTGATGGCTCTTTTCGTGGTCTACACACACCGGGCGAATATCGAGCGGATGCGCGCCGGCACCGAGCACCGGGCCCGACGGCTGTGGTACCGCAGTTACTGCAAAGGCGGTGACGCATGAGGTATGGCCTTGATGCCCACAGCCTGCGTGCTGCGCTGCCGGTCGCGACTGTCGCGAGGATCGATCTTGAGGTGTTCGAGTCGATCGATTCCACCAATGCCCATCTGATGCGGCAGCCCGCAACGGTCCCCGGCCGGATGGCGGTGTGTGTTGCGCGCAGCCAGACGGCGGGCCGCGGGCGCCAGGGTCGTGACTGGATCAGCCCCGACGGGCGGGGCATCTACCTGTCGGTGGGATGGACCTTTGAGCAGTTGCGTACCGACGCGCCGGCATTGTCGCTGGCGGTGGGCGTGAGTCTGCTCAAGGGCCTGGTGGAGTCCGGCGCCCGCGGACTGCAACTCAAATGGCCGAACGACCTTGTGACGACCGGCGGAAAACTGGGCGGAATCCTCATCGAGATGCGGCCTGCGGGAGCGGGCGCGTGCGTGGTGGTGGGGGTTGGCATCAATGTGTCGCTGCCCCCCTCTGCACGGTCACAAATAAAGGCTTTGGGCGGCCTCGAACCCCGTGACCTCGCCGATGCGGGCCTCCACCATCCGGACGAAAGCCTGATCGGTGCACGCCTCGTGGATGTCCTTCTCGACGCGCTGGAGCGGTTTTCGCTGCACGGCTTCGCGGCTTTCAGGGAGGCCTGGCTTCAAGCCGATTCTCTCTACGGGCAGTCGGTCGAATGGATGCAGGCCGGCGAGCGGCTCACGGGAATCGCGCGTGGCATCGGGCCGGATGGGTCCTTGCTGGTCGATCGCGCAGGCATTATCGAACGACTCGTTGCGGGCGACGTGACCCTACGGCCGGCCGCATGAAGCTCTTGATCGAAATCACTCCGACCCGGTTCAAGTATGCGCGCTGGGTGGAAGGGCGGCTCGATAGCCTTGAAACCCTGATCGGTGGATCCAGTGCCGCCGAGCCACCCTGGGCGTCCGCCTTGGCCCGTTTGGCACCGACGCCGCGGTCCGTGCATGTCGCCAACGGCGCAGGCCCCGTGTTTCGCGCCCGCCTGTCCGAATGGATCCGCCGCGCGTGGCATGTCGATCCGGTCTTTGTCGAGCCACCGGCAGAATCCGATGGCTCCCTGCAGATCGAACGCTATCTTGCCCTTGTGGGCGCCCAGGCC
>CAXBRZ010000314.1:0-3594 GCA_963978075.1 uncultured bacterium
CTTGTGGCAGCGCAGGCAGTTGTTGTAGTCCACCACCTGACGACGCGCCACCGGTGTCGTGTCGGTGATCGGGAAGTAAGCAGGGTCGGCGGACTGTACGGGTACGGCGAGGCCGTAGACCGCAGGGTTCGAGCCACTGACCTGGGGCACTGCGACGCCTACATCGGCGACTCCGGTATGAACGAGTGAGGCCTGCATGCCGATGGCACCAGTCCCGCCCTTGAGTACCCGCTCGGAGGCGAGCGGCACCGGATAGGGGAACTGGGCGACCAACATCGTCTTGTCGGTGCCGTTGCTGCCGTAGACAACGGCCGGTACCGACGGAATGACGGACGACGAGGTGTTGGTCGCCGTCGTCGTCACTGCAGGTCCGTTGCCCGAAGTGCCGACTTTGGCGAGGAAGTTCACGGACTGGGCTTGGGTAGTGCCACTACCCACCACGGCACCAGGATTTGTGTAGTTCAGCGTCGTCCACGCAGCCCGCGCCGAGAGCGTCGAGCCGAAGGTGCTGAACGGTGGCTGCGACAAATCGTACTTGGCATTGCCGTTCGTCGGATCGGTCACCGTCACCGCCACCTGGATGTAGTCCCCCGGCGGTACGGTGCAGATGACCTGCGCACCCGAAGCCGCAGCCGCCACTTTGGCCGCGCACGCGTCTTCCACCGTCACCTTGTCAGGCTTGAGCGCGATGACGCGGGCGATGTTGATCTTGTACTTCGCCATCTTGGTCAGCACGTTTACCGCGTGCGCCGTGACGATATCGACCTTGCCGCCGCCCACGGCAGCCACGCCGGGCGTCGTCGCCGAGTGGCAACCCGAGTTCATGCAGTCGGCATCGCTGATCGGTCCGGCGACGCCTGTGTGCTTGACGACCGTTGCGGCAGTGAAGTCGATGTTGTCGTGGCAGGCGCCGCAGGCGACCGCTGAGGCGTTAAGGTAATTGGATGCCTGCGGGGTGTTAGCATCGGCCGTGTTGTGGCACGTGATGCAGTTGCGCGTGTCCTGCGGCCAGACGACACCATTGAAATTGTTCACCGACCCGCCATAGCCATAAATGACATACCCCACGCCTGCCGTTGGAGTCAGGCCGTGGCCCGCGTCCGCCTTGACAGTCGGAAGGACGGCGCCGGAGTGGATTTTGTGCGCGAGCACGCGCAGGTCGAGACTGTTGCCCGACTGCGCATCCGCATTGCCACCGTTGTGGCAGAGCACGCAGTACTGCACGTCGATCCGCGGTCCGCCATGCATGGCGAACTTGGCATGGCAGGCGTCACATTCTTTGTTGGAAACGACAAGCTTGGTGGTGGTCAGCGTTGTGGATCCGGTCCCGGGTAGGTAATCGTAGGTGGCGTTGTTCAGCACTTTCGGGAGTACGGTGCCGGTGGCGGCCCGCAACTCGAATCCGATGCGGTGCGTGAGGGTTCCGTCGTACGCGATCGTGATACCGACCGGGATACGTCCTGCCGTGTTGTAGGCGGCCTGCGCGGCCGCGGCGAGATCATCGAGATTCTTGCTGAACTTGTAGGTGTATGAGCCGTCCCCATTGTCGGTGAACGTGCCGGCAGTCGCGGTTTCCGCCGTGGGCTGTACCGCGTCGTGGGTTCCCCAACCGATGGCGCTGGCCTTGTCGAGGGTTGTCAGATAATTGCGCCACTGCAAGGAGCCGTCCGCTTGGGGCTGCAGTTGGGCAATAGCCAAGCGGATCGATCCGGCGGGCAGGCCCTTCAGTGGATTGCCGGTTTCATCGACCAACTTGAAGGTGATTACCGGCCAGTTACCGGAGGTGACGGTTGTGATAGATCCTGTGATGGTCTTCGCCGTGGAGATATCCAGGGCAACAATCGGACCCGGTGGAGCCGGAGTGCCCGACGAGCCGGTCCCGCCGGTGGCACCGGTCGCGCCAGGCGTTCCGTCCTTGCCGCCGGTACAGGCCGCAAGAATCGTGATGGCGATGAATAAGCAGAAAAATTTGACCAGCTTGCTGGCAGCGGTAGCGCAATGATGCGTCGAGTTCATATCGATCTCCCCAGTGGCAGCAACGGTCGACGTGCTGCAACGGAATCCCTTTTCGGCATTGGCACGATGCGCCGAAGGGGCAAGACCTGAACTTGGGAAAAATCCCTAGGTGCTACCGATGGCTTGCGCAGATTTCTTACAGCAATGTGTCCCCGAGTTTGCAAACCGCAAGAATGGGTGGAAATTACGGATGGGCTAAGCGCCTTCCGCTTGATCTGAATCAAGCTTTCTTTATTCATTTGCGACTGTTTGTGACGCAACCGGACTACTTTCGCTGCGTAACGCAAGCCATCCAATTCCTACGGGCATTCCGGGGGGCGTCGGTGGAAACTACTTGCACAGCAGCAGGAACTTTTGCGACGCAGCTCTCAACCGTCATGGCATTGAATTGCCGCCGTCGTGCCGTTTGTTGGCTGAAAACCGTACAATTCTTTTTAACGGGTCGTCCCGGGAGAGATTGGGATGCTGCTGATCGCGAAGAAGGGCAAGGCCCACGATAGGCGCGACCGTCTTGAATACGTTCGTCTGGATGGAACCCGCTCGGAAATCGATATGCCAAGGCAAGGCATCCTGCCGCATGACCTTGTGCACTGTGTGGTGGAACAGGCCTTCGGCTACCAGGAAGGCTTCATGGGCCGAGTCGCTGCAGGAGCGAGCCCACAATTTGCAGAGTCGAGCGATCTGGCACGGACTCGGGTGCTGACCATTGCAGAGTCGGCGGTCGAGGCGATGCAGACCCAACTGGCAAGCGGTCAATTCGACCACGCGGCATTCGCCTACGGTCTTGAGATGGCTTGCGCCATGCGCGAAGTCTACGATGCCGTGATACCGGAGCCCCGGATTGCCGCTGAGGCGTTCCGGCAGGCCCGGGATCTCAATGATGCATGGCGCGCCGTGCCGCCCATGCACACGCTTGAAGTCGAATTTCTTGAATAACGCACCGAAGAGCGGCAGCGCTGCGGAAGTCTTCACGGTCTTTCTGCGGCTGGGGGCGACCTCATTTGGAGGCCCACTGGCCCATTTGGGGTACTTTCACCGGGAGTTCGTCGCCCGAAGGCAGTGGCTGACGGAGCGCGCGTACGCAGACCTCGTCGCGTTGTGTCAGTTTCTGCCAGGCCCTGCCAGCAGTCAGGTGGGGATGACGATTGGATTGCTCCGACGCGGGTACCTCGGCGCCATCGCCGCGTGGGCGGGTTTCACGTTGCCTTCGGCCGTGCTCCTCACGGGCTTTGCGATGTCCGTGACGCGGTATCCGGGACTGGTTCCGACTGGCGCCCTGCATGGCCTTAAAGTCATGGCGGTGGCGGTCGTCGCGCAGGCGCTCTGGAACATGACGCGGAATCTCTGCCAAGGGACGGCTCTGAAAGTCCTGGCGCTTGTCGCAGCCGTTTTCGCCTGGAGATTCCCCGGCACTCCCGGACAAGTTGCGATCATTGTCGCGGCTGCTGGGATGGGCATCATTTTCCTGAAACCCACCCTCCGTGTTCCGCCTGAGCCTCTGGGTCTGCCCGTCAGTCGTAAGGCGGGCACCGCATGGCTGGTGCTGCTGGGGGTGGCCTTGACGGTGCTGTGGATCCT
>CAXBRZ010000315.1:0-3591 GCA_963978075.1 uncultured bacterium
GGTAGCCCTCGAGATCCGCCAGTGCCTCGATCTGTGCCGGCAGCACAGCCTCTTCGAGCAGCACCTGACGGTTCAGCGAGCGGCTCACCCGGCGGCCGGATTCGTCATGACTCACACTCTCGTGTACACGCTCGACTTCACGCTGGCCGATCAACTGGCTCGCGAAGCGTGCGGTCCCGCCTCCCTCGGAGGTCGAGCACCGTAGGATCAGGGTAGTGGCGCAGTTCTCGACGATCGTGCGCGCCTCGGCCATACCATAGGTACCACTGACCTGCGCCAACGACTGGAATCCCAACACGCATCGGCCGCCGAACTTGCGCAAACGCGCAAGCGCGTCCTTCAGCCCATCGATGGCACCGAGCGCATCCAGTTCGTCGACGACGAACCACAACTGTCGATCCCCTTCCCCGCACGCCATCGACTGGAAGATAGAAAGCCTCAGCCAGGTGGAGATAACTTGCCGCAAGGTGGCAATCTCGTTGGCACGATACGGCAGGAATAGCACGCCCCGGCCACTATCGACCCAATCGCGCACGGAAAACGCAGGCCCCTGCGCGCGAAGCAGTTCCGGCAGCACCGCCAGACGGCTCATCGTGATGGCACGTACCGAGCCAAACATACGTTCGTTGCCTACCTCCAAAAGCGGAGCGGCGCTCGTCATTGATAGCAAGGCCCGCAACTCTTCCAGCGAGGCGCTGCCGAGCACCCGCAGTAGTTCTTCAGGTGTACCCTCGGGCAACGAGGACAGACGAGCGAGCACTGCTGCGAGGAAGGTCTCTGCATACCCATGCCACACGGCGGATTCGCCGGTCGAGGTGCCGATCCACGCACGTGAGAGCTCACGCGCATCCTGCGGATCGCGCAATTCCAAAAAAGGGCTCCAACGGGCACCCGCGCCCATGAACGGATTGAGGATCACATCACCGCGCTGCGCGTCGTAATGCCGCTGCAGGTAGCCCCCGTCCGGATCGGCGATGACCGCACGGTCTCCCCGCGCGAGCGCCGCGGCGAGAAGTGCGTGGATTGCGGTGCTCTTGCCGGACCCTGTCGTGCCGATGAATTTGAAGTGCTTGGTCTCGTCGGCCGCAGGCACTGCGATGCCAGCGATATGCACACCAGCATGACCGTGCGGCTGCGCTCGCAGCGAGGACGTCGACCCTCGGCAAGGGCAACGCCACCACCCACGCTGGCGTGGCTGTGCATTGATCACCTGGCTGCCCCGGCGCCAGCGTGCGGGCGCTCCTGACCGGGGCCCGCGTCCATACAGCACCACCAGTGCCAGCAGTGCGGTGGCCGAGAGCAGTACCGTGGCCGCACGGCCGACACCGAGGTGCCGTGACAGGCCCTGCAGCAGCGGCAGGCCGACGCCCGCCCACAGGAGCATGCGCACGACCGAACGGAGACCGGTCACCGCCGCGCCATCGGCCCGGTGTCCAGCCACCCACCCCAGGACGACCGCAGCAAGCACCAAGGGAATCACGTACATGGAGGCATCCGACATGCAGCACAGCCTGCCGCAGCATGCCGCTGGCAGGCCGTTGCCCGTAAGACGGAAATCTGCCCTGTTCATGCACAAATGGGCGCAGGAGCGTACCCGGGACCTGACCGGATCGCGGTACCTCGCGCCGCCACGTATGCTCTGCCTTTTGGCGATCCCGGGGCCTGATCATGACCGCGTCGTACGTGGACCACCTCATCGTCGGTGCAGGCTCCGCCGGTTGCGTACTCGCACACCGCCTCTCCGCCGATCCGTCGCGGCGCGTGCTCCTTCTGGAGGCAGGCGGCGAGGACCGCCACCTGTGGTTCCGCATGCCCGCCGGCATCCGCGAGATCATGAAACTCCCGGGCACGGAGTGGGGTTACCACACGGAACCTGTCGCGGCACTGGAGGGCCGACGGCTCTGGTGGCCGCGCGGCCGGGTACTGGGCGGCAGTTCCTCGCTCAACGCGATGATCTACATCCGTGGCCAGCGCGAGGACTACGACGACTGGAACCGCGCGGCACAGGGCTGGGACTACGCAAGCTGTCTGCCGTATTTCCTGAGAAGCGAGCACAACAGTCGCGGCGCCGACGCCTACCACGGCGAAGGCGGCCTGCTCAGCGTCTCAGACCTGCGCTACGTAAGCCCGCTGTCGCTTGCCTTCGTTGCGGCGTGCCAGGAACGTGGCATACCCGCCAATCGCGACTTCAACGGCGCGACGCAGGCCGGTGCCGGGCTCTACCAGGTGACCCAGAGACTCGGCCGCCGCGCGAGCACCTCGAAGGCCTTCCTCGATCCTGCGCGTGCACGGAAAAACCTCACCCTCGGCACCCACGCGCACGTGGTCCGCGTCCTCATCGAGCAGGGCCGCGCCTGTGGCGTCGAGGTACTTATAAGGGGCGTGCCGACGACGATCCGTGCAGGCCAGGTGACGCTCTGTGGCGGCGCGCTCGCGAGTCCGGCGCTCCTGCTGCGCTCCGGCATCGGACCTGCCGCCGACCTTGCGGCACTCGGGATCGCGGTGCAGGTGGATGCGCCGGATGTCGGCGCGCATCTCGCCGACCACCTCGACTACACGATTCTCGTGCGCTCGAAGCGCACCGACACCTACGACTTCGGCCCCTTGGGTGCGTTGACTACCCTCGTCCGCTATCTGCTCACCCATGGAGGCCCAGGCAGTTCCAATGTCGCCGAAGCCGGCGCTTTCCTGTGCAGCGAGCACGCCCGGGATGGCCGGCCGGACATCCAGTTCCACTTCGCACCGGTACAGATCGACGATCATGGCCGACGCCGACATCCGGGCCATGGCTACACGCTGCACTGCGCAGTGCTGCGGCCCCAAAGCCGCGGCCGGCTGACGCTGCGAAGCGTCGACCCGCTGGCCGCCCCGAGGATCGAGGCCGGCTATCTCAGCGATGAGAAGGATGGCGCGGTGCTCACCGCGGCCGTGCGCAGCGGCCTTGAGATCCTAGCTGCCGGCGCACTGGACGCGTGGCGCAGCCACACCGTCCATCCTGAAGCGACAGACCCGGCGACCCTCGAGCGCTCGATCCGCGCACGCGCCGAAACGATCTACCATCCGGTGGGCACCTGCCGCATGGGCGCGGCGGATGATGCCTCCGCGGTGGTGGACCCGGACTGTCGTGTGCGCGGCGTGGGAGGGCTGCGGGTGATCGATGCCTCGATCATGCCCATGGTGGTTTCAGGCAACACCAATGCCGCAACCATCATGATCGGCGAGAAGGGTGCCGACATGGTGCTGGAAGACGCCAAAGCGGCGGCAAACCCCGGCACTCTGTCCCCTGCCGGCTAGTGTCGCGGTTCGGAAGTTCGCCCGCAATCTCAGCTTGCTCAGAGGCGAACTTCCGAACCAAAGCGACACTAGCAACCTTATGACTCTAGTGTCCCTTTCAACCCGAAGTTCGCAAAAGTGCATGCTGAGGAAGCGTGCGAACTTCGGGTTGGGGACACTAGCCTCCGCCCCTCGCAAATCGGGGTTGCGAGTGCCATTTTCTTTCCCTGATTCTGATGGACAGACACGGTCTTGGCTGAACCCGCAAAAAGCCCGATGGAACCTGCTGCGCCGGCCCCCGCGCCCGGCGGCATCGCC
>CAXBRZ010000316.1:0-3584 GCA_963978075.1 uncultured bacterium
GCTTGGGCGCCAGCCAGGATGTCGGACACGAACGTGAACATCTGGTCGAGGTCGAGGGAGCCGGCCTTCACGTTCAGGGTGCCCACGGGCCCCGCCAGGCTGGACAGCTCGCCCGTCGCTTCGAGGTGCGCCGTGTCGGCGTCGAGCGACACGCGGCGGATCGTGAGCCCGTCACCATGGGGGACGACGTCGATGTCGCCCCTGAGGGTTCTGCCGTGGCTCACCACCGACACGTCGCGCAGCACGAGGCCGAGGGTGAGGTTGGCGTGCGGCAGATCACCGCAGACCGCGGCGCTCCACGGGAAGTGACCGACGCCGAACTCGTTGAAGTCGCGCACGAGGAGCACGCGCCCGTCGCCGAGGTCGTACGGGCCGGTGTCCTGGTAGCCCGCGCGGGTGTCGAAGTAGAGGAGGAAGAGGAACGAGGTGAGCGCGGCGTTCGCGCGGCCGATCGCGGCGCGGGTGTCGGCGTCGGTCACCGGCTGCGCCGCGGCGAGCAGCGCGTCGATGATCTCCTGGTCGTAGCCGTGGGTGCGCAGGCCCGCGTCCCACGCCTGCCTGGTGCCGTCGCCGCGGTACGCGAGCGCGACCGGCTCCCAGAAGTCGAAGATCGTCGCGAGCGTGGGGAGATCCACCGCGGGGTCGAGCAGGCCGACCGGCGCGAAGACCTGGCGCCCGACGAGCGGGATGTTCGCGATCGACCACAGGTGCACCGGGTCGACCTGGTTGCCCGGGCGGCGGCCGAGCCGACCGATCTCGGCGGGGTCCATCGCCGCGGCGATCGTGCGCATCATCTCGGGGTAGCGGCGGTACGCCTCGATCGCCGAGACGATGATGTACGGCGTCACCGGAATGAGCGCGGAGGCGAGCGCGGTGCGCTCCACCGTCATGGCCTGCGAGATGCGTCCGTGGTAGTCGAGCGTGGCCTGGACGGCTCCGCGATCGGGGTGCGCGCCGGGGACGCTCACCCGAGGCTCCGCACGACGCCGACGGGGTCGGTGCAGTCGACCTCGACCCGGGTGCCGTTCGCGGGGCGCTCGCCCAGACGACGCATGTACCAGGGGAACCAGTACTCGCCGTAAGCCACGAGGCAGCGGATGCGCTCGCCGCGCAGGTGGCGGAACGCGGCGGCTTGGACCGGATGTAAAAAGGGAGACACGGCAATGTGGATCATGGGCAGGGAAGGCTTCGTCAGTATTGTGGAAAAACCGGCCGACCGCGCGACGGGGCGCCTCACCTTGCGCGCCCGCGTGCGCTCGGATCTGGAGGCGCTGCGGGCGACGGTCCTGCCCACGCTCGGCGCCATCGAGGCGCACACCGGCAGCGACTATCCCTACCGGGCGACGGCTCCTCGCGAGGAGGTTGCGCGGGCGATGGCGTCCTGGGTCGAGAGGATCGACTATGCAAATTTCAAGGACGCGGTTGCCAAGGCGCAGGGCAAGCCGCGCGCGACCGTCTACGGTCGGGTGTGGGAAGCGCTCCTGCGCCTTGAGGTGCTGCCTGCCACACGAGGAGTCGGAGCATGACGGCAGCAGTTCCGGCCGCCGATGCGTACGGCGGTGTGCTGATCGATCCGTCCGGCCGCGTGCTGTTGCGCGAGCCGACCGGGCATTTTGGTGGTTATGCGTGGACCTACGCCAAGGGCCGGCCCGATCCTGGCGAGTCGCCCTCGGACGCGGCGCTGCGCGAGGTGCGCGAGGAGACCGGCTATGCGGCGCGCATCACCGCAGTGGTGCCTGGCGTCTTTGCGGGGACCACGACGACGACCGTGATGTTCCTGATGGAACCCGTCGCGCGGGTACAGGAACCGGATCACGAGACGCGGGATGTCCGCTGGTTTGAGGTGGACGAGGCGATCCTGCGCATCGGCCTGACGAACACGGCCTCTGGCCGCGCGAGGGATCTCGCCATTCTTGAGGCTGCCCTGACGGTGTGGCGCAACGCCCCTGCCGCGCGCGGCGCTTAAAATCCATCCGTCGGGCGGCCATACTGGCGCCTCGCGGACAGGAAGGCGCATGAGCAAGTCGAAGCACGTCTCGGAAACACCGGCCACGGCGTTCCTCAAGCAGAAGGGCGTGACCTACATCGAATACAGTTACGCGTATGTCGAGCACGGCGGCGCGCGCCACAGTGCCGAAGTGCTCGGCCTTGACCCGTACGCGGTCGTCAAGACCCTGATCATGCAGGACGAGACGGCAGCGCCGCTGGTCGTGCTCATGCACGGCAACCGCACGGTCTCCACCAAGAATCTCGCGCGCCAGTGCGGACGCAAGAGCATCAGTGCGTGTACGCCGGACACGGCCCAGCGCCACAGCGGCTATCAGGTCGGTGGAACATCGCCGTTCGCCACGCGCAAGCGCATGCCCGTCTACGTGGAAAAGACGATCCTCGAGCTGCCGCGCATCGCGATCAACGGCGGTCGTCGCGGATTTCTGGTGGGAATAGAGTCGCAGGTGCTCGTGACGCTGCTCGCTGCGACGCCGGTGGCGTGTGCACTGGACGAGGAGTCCTGACGCGCCGGACGGAGATGTGTATCAGTGGTTCGCGCCGGCGGCGCTAGGTCCTGTACGGCGCCCCGAGACGCGCAGGCTTTCGAGGGTGGCGTCACGCTGGGCGGATTCCTGGGCAAGCAGCACGTTGATGAACTCGATCGTGTCGACGAAGTCGCGGACCGCTTCGACAGAGGACGTGCTTTTGCGAAGGAACCAGTTTTTCATGACGGCGCGGAAGAGCCTTGCATCAGTGGACGCGAGAACGTTACGGATCGTGGTGCGCCGTCACTAGGGGGTGAAGCGTCTCCCGGTTGCGACAACGTGCGCGGTGCTGCGCAATGGATTCCTGCTTATGTCAAAACGCATCACGCACTGAAGAACGTCCGCTTCAGTCCGAACAGGGAGTTACAGCGCCCTCCTGAAGCCGCGAGTCTCTTGCCTCACGGCAGTCCAGGTATTTCGTGAAAAAAAACGTCAAGCCCGCCGACAGGGTAAAGTGCGCCCCGATTCCCAGCAGAGGTCCTGCCATGACCACGCCCGCCACGCCGGATTCGCTCGTCGCCCTCACCCAAGCGCTGCGCCAGTTCGCGGCCGAGCGCGACTGGGACCAGTTCCACAGCCCGAAAAACCTCGTGATGGCGCTGTCGGTCGAAGTCGCCGAACTCATGGAGCACTTCCAGTGGCTGACGCCGGACGAGGCAGGTGCGCTGTCCGAGCAACGCAAGGCTGCGGTGCGCGAGGAACTGGCGGACGTGCTTCTTTATCTCGTCCGTCTTGCCGACAAGCTCGAGGTGGAACTCGTGGGCGCGGCGTACGACAAGATCGAACTCAATGCCCGCAAGTACCCGGCCGACAAGGCCCATGGCTCGATGCGCAAATACACGGAGCTCTGACCGCATGACGCAATCCTCTGATCCGAACGGTTTGACGCGTAGCGCCGAGACCGCGCTGTCGCCGCTCTTCCTGCAGCGCTGGTCGCCGCGAGCCTTCACCGACGAGACCCTCGGGGAAGCAGAGCTGCTGCGGCTAGATCGGAAGAGCGTCGTGTAGGGAAAGAGTGTAGATCTCGGTGGTCGCCGTATCATTAAAAAA
>CAXBRZ010000317.1:0-3536 GCA_963978075.1 uncultured bacterium
GGCAGGCGGCCGGCACAGGCCCCCTGGCGATCTTCTATTTCGAGGCCTTCGATGAATCGTGGAAGGGCGTCGATGACGGCTGGGGTCTTTGGGATGCTTCCCGGACGGCCCGGTATGCACTGTGCGACACCCCTGCAGGCTCCGCCTGCAACCCGTCCGTCTATGACGGCGCGGGCTATTACCCGTGATGACCATCGAGCGACGAGTGAACCGGGAGACCATCGTGAACACACACCTTCTTCGCCGCCCCCTCGCGCTGGCCATCGTGATGCTGCTCGGCGCCGGCAGTGCGCAGGCCGTCAAATTCGGTGATTTTGAGATCAACGGGTTTGCCAAAGACGAGTTCTCGATGTGCGACAACTGCTCGCTCGGATTGTCGAACCCTTCCTCGTACGACCCGCGCGGCGTGCTCACCCCGCCGACACCGATGCTCAACCAGCCTGGCCCGTCCGGACAGACGACCGCCAACCTCGGCCTTGCCATGCTCACCATCGGCGCCAACCATGAGTTTGACAGCGCCTGGGCAATCACCGGCCGCGCCACCTCACGCGTGCGCAACAACGGGCCGGATATTTACGGCAATTACATGATTGATCTCTACGCCGGCATCTCCTATCCGAAGTACGGCAGCCTCGATGTCGGCAAGATGACCTCGCGCGCGTGGACACGCTCGGACTCTTTCGCCTACCCGATGGGCCTGTCCGTTTCCTGGGCCGAGTCGGGTGCCGGCTACGGCGTCTTCCCCAAGGCCGTCCGCTACGCGACCCGCGAGTATGAGATCGGTCGCGGCAAGATCCGCTTTGAGGTAACGGGCGCGACCGCCTCGAAGCGTCCGCCGCTGAACGCCTCGTCCACGGTCATCGAGCCCCCCACTCCGCGCCTGTTCGAGGCCTTCATCCAGTGGTCCAATGCCAAGAACCTCGTCGAGGTCATCTTTCAGGATTCGAGCGGTGGCCGGCAGAGTTCCTTCTCCAAGGGCGCATTCTACGGAGCCCAGGGGGATACGAACGGTCCCTCCACCTCGCCGGACTACAAGGCGCCGACCGAGAACGTGTTGATCGTCGAAGGCACGCACTGGTTCAACCCCACCTGGAAGGTGAGCTACGGCATCAAGCGCAATGAATGGTCGGGCCAGCAGCAGCAGTGTGACTACGGACCGACGAGTCCGGTCGCGAGCAACTGTTTCTGGGACCAGCCGGGCTTCAACTACGCCAGTGATTTCGAGCGCCACCACGCCATCGAGTGGGACGCGATGCTGGGTGTTGGCTACACCTACCGCTTGTGGACATTCACGTTGGGCGGCGTGCGCTTCAACAAGGCCTACGTGCGTACACCCACCGAATGGGGCCAATCCAACAGCGCGACCTTCGTGAACTTCGGCATCTACCGCAAGCTGCCGGAACTCTCCAAGCACATGGAGATGTATGCAGGCATCGGGCGCATCACCTTCGACAAGCAATTGCCGGCGCCGATCTCGTTCCCGAACAATACGGCATTCTTCAATGTCGACCCGCGAGAGAGCCGTTCGGCCAACTCGATGACCATCGGCGCCAATTTCATCTTCTGAGGTTCCTATGCCGCAACTGCGTTGCCCGATCCGTAGGTCAACCCCGGCCACGGCACGCATAAGCGCGCGTCTGGCATTGTGTCTCGTCGCGGTCACCACCTGCGCGCTTGCCGCCAGCGACGGACTGGAACGCCGTGGCGCCGGCGGTTTTCTCGTTCGCCCGTTGGCCAGCGAACTGGGCTTCGACGCCCCGCCCCCGCCACCGGCTTTTCGGGTCGGCGAGGCGTCCCGCGTGGCGGCACCGACCAACCAGTGGTACTCGACCGTGATGTTCCACCGCTGGGCGTATCCGCTCTACGCCCAGCCACTGACCTATCGGCCCACCGAAGCCGGCTTCGAGGTGGGACTGCCGAGCAAGACGGTCGTCATCGAGGACGACGGCCGCAAGCGCTTCATCCGCTACCCCCATGTCGGCGCATTCTCACTGTCGGCCACCGGCTATACGCCGACCCACAGCGCACTCGCCCGCCACGACGACTGGCTGGTCACCGTGCGCCTTGCTGACGAAGCAGGACGTGGCATGGATGCCACCGTACTGCACGGCAGCCCCTACAGTTATTACGAAGTCCCGAGCGGCGACCTGCGTGTACGCCTGCGCGCCGCGGCCGAGGTGATCGAAGAAACGCCGACTGCCCTGGTGCTTCGGATCAACGGTCGCGTCTACGCGGTCTACGGACCGCACGGCGCGCGCTTCGAGCACGTGTCTGCCAGTGAGATCGTGCTGCACCTGAATGACGGCGCCCGCTTTGCGGTCGTAGCCGGACTGCCGGACGACCGTGTCGAGACGCGGGCACTCTTTGCCGCCCATGCCTACGCAATGCCCGTGACGACGCGTGTGAGTTGGCAGTATGACGAGGCCACGGCCCGCGTGACCAACACCTTCACGGTGGAGACCCGTGCGCTCCAAGAGGGCGCCGGCACCACGCTCATGGGCCTTTTCCCGCACCAGTGGAGTGCGACCGACGTCGCGCCTGCCTCTGCACCCACCTACGAGTCGGTGCGGGGCCCCATCCGGGTGATTGCCGCCAACTCCTTCACCCTGACCCGCACCTTCAACGGCCTGCTGCCGCGCTGGGGGGCTGTCACCGATGCGAAAGTTCGCTCTCAGGTCGAATCGCTGTTGAGCGGCGACGTGGCCAAGGCCGACCAGTTGTTCATGCGGCAGGGTCATGGCACGTACTGGATCGGCAAGGGACTCGGCGCCGTCAGCACGCTGGCGGGCATTGCCGAAGCCCATGGGAAACTGGCGCAGCGGGATGAACTGCCCGCGAACATCAAAGGACGACTCGAGACCTGGCTCGATGGCCGCCACTCGCAGCACTTCATGTATGACCCGACCTACGGAACCCTGTTCGGCTTCCCGCAGGAGTACGGCAGCGTCACCCAGATCAACGACCACCATTTCCACTATGGATACTGGCTGCAGGCCGCCGCGGCGATCGGGCTGCGCGATCCCGCCTGGCTCGGGGAGGACCGCTTTGGCGGGATGGTCCGCGAGCTGGTGCGTGACATCGCCACCACCGAACGCGGCCGCGCCGACTACCCCTTCCTGCGCAATTTCGACCCCTACGAAGGCCACTCTTGGGCGTCAGGCATCCAGCCCTTCGAGTACGGCAACAACCAGGAAAGCTCGTCCGAGGCCGTCAATGCCTGGGCAGGACTCATACTGCTTGGCGAGACGCTGAACGACCGCGCCATGCGTGACCTTGGCATCTACCTCTACACCGCCGAAGTCGCCTCCGTACAGCAGTACTGGTTCGACCTGCCGCGCAACGTGCTGGCGCCGGAACTCGCGAGTCCCTTCGCCAGCATGGTGTTTGGCGGCATGTACGGCTACAACACCTGGTGGACCGAGGAGCCGCGGCAGATCATGGGCATCAACCTTCTGCCCATCACCACCGCATCCACCTATCTGGGCCGCGATCCTACGTCGATCGACCGCGCCTTCGCGGCCCTGCCTGGTGAGGTC
>CAXBRZ010000318.1:0-3519 GCA_963978075.1 uncultured bacterium
TTTTTTTTTTAATGATACGGCGACCACCGAGATCTACACTCTTTCCCTACACGACGCTCTTCCGATCTATCCGCCGTCGCCCCTGTCAGTGTGCTCCGCCCGAGGTCGCGTTGCGGCTCGCCTCACGGATCGCGCGGAACTCGCTCTTCGGATACCACTCGGGCCAATGACGCTCGTTGGCCACCTTGGATCCCACGGCGTGCAGCAACGACAGGTCCTCAAGGATGCCGCTGACATCCCAGGACTCGGTGTATTCGTCCGATGGCTTGTGATATCGGTTGGCCGTGTAGTCGTCCTTGAACGACTGCCCGAAACCGGCGGGGCGGCCAACCGCGTCAATACCGGTCTCGGTATACAGCGAGGGCACGCCGTGCTTGGCGAGGTTGAAATGGTCTGAGCGGAAGTAGTGGCCCTTTTCCGGCTCGGCGTCCGGACGGATCACCCGCCCCTGCCTCTGCGTCGCCGACTTGAGATAGTCCTCCAGTTCGGAAGCACCGAAGCCCACGACCTCGATGTCCTTCATGCGTCCGATCGGATACATCGCGTCGATATTGATGGCGGCCGCCGTGCGCCCAAGCGGGAAGACGGGATTCTGGCCGTAATACGCCGATCCCAGCAGACCGGATTCCTCAGCAGTGACCGCAACGAAGACGATCGAGCGATCAGGGCGACGGCCGGCGCGGAAAGCCTTGGCCACTTCAAGGATGCCCGCGACACCGGTCGCATTGTCGACCGCCCCGTTGTAGATCGTGTCGCCAGTGACCCCTTCGCCCGCTGCGTTGCCGAAATGGTCCCAGTGCGCCATGTAGAGCACATATTCGTCGGGGTGTTTCGCGCCCGGCAGCACGCCCACCACATTGGCCGAGCGGGTGCGGCGGACGGTGTTCTTCAGTTGCACCGACGCTTTCAGGTCCAGCGGCACCGCGCGAAAACCGGGCCGGGTCGCGGCTTTTTCCATGGCATCCAAATCCAGTCCCGCCAGCGTGAAGAGCCTGCGTGCGGAGTCATTGCTGATCCAGCCCTCGACCGCCACGCGTCCTGCGTGACCGTCTGCCGCATCCGGCTCGAGCAGCGGGCCGGTGTTGCTGTTGCGCACGACATCCCAGCCATACGCAGCCGGACCCGTCTGGTGGATGATGAGCGCGCCCTCTGCGCCCTGCCGCATCGCCTCCTCGTACTTGTAGACCCAGCGACCGTAGTAGGTCATGTTCTTGCCGCGAAACAGCGCCGGATCACGGTAACCGGGGTCGTTGACGAGTATGACGGCGGTCTTGCCGTGCATGTCGACACCCTCGTAATCGTTCCAGCCATATTCCGGGGCACGGATTCCGTGACCGACGAACACCAGCGGGCTGTGCGAAAGCGCTGCGCTGTCGCGCACCCGGCGGGTCCAGACGACCGCGTCCTCGGCATAGGCCATCGACAACGACCCACCGTGGCCCTCCACTTCGAGCCTCGCCGACGGATCCGCCTTGATCTCGACCAGATTGACCGGCTGGCGGTAGCCGTCGGGGAGCCCTGGCTTGAGTCCGAGGGCGCGGTATTGCCCTTCGATCCAGGCCAGCGCCCGCTCTTCGCCCGCCTGACCGGGCTTGCGCCCCTCGAACGCGTCGGAGGCCAACGTGGCGACCGACGCCCGGAAACCCTTCTCGGTCATCCCCAAGGGTGCCTTGACCGCTGCTACACTGCCCACCATCCACATGAGAAGCAGGAGCCCGCTTCCGATCCGCTTGATCATCCGATGTCCTCCAAAAGGGAGCCGCGCCGTCAGCGCGGCCAGTAATGCCACGCGAGCACGAGCACGGTCAGTGCCGTCGCCCCCACTCCGTAGAAGCGCCAGGGCCGGCTGCGCAGCACGGCCAGAAAAGTGTAGGAGGAGACGAAGGCCAGCGTCAGGAAGAGCATAAAGCTCTTCAGGAGCGGCCCGTACTCCCGTACGAGGGACGGGTAGTCATGGCTCATCAGCAAAAAGACCGTCAGCACGAGGGCGAGCCCGATGGAAATCGTGACCGCAGACCCCATGATGATGCCGACGAGGACCGCCAGAGGGCTCATCCGGCGATCCTGCCGTCAGCCGACTTGATCCCGCAGCCCCCAATCCCTACCCTTCTTGCCATGTGCACACCTCAAAACCGCGACGCAGGACGCGCCTGGCCCGCCTTCGGGCCGCTAGTCTAACCCCATGACAGACCTATCGACCTCCCCCCGGCGGCGTTCTGCCGGCCTAGGGTTCCGCCTCGCCCTCGTCCTGCCTGCTTTGGCACTCGTCGGGTTCATCTTCACAGGCTCCGCCGCCAACCGCCAGGCCGGCACGAGCAATGCGGCGACCGCGAGCGCACCGCCTGCGGCCGCGCCGGTCAAGGCGGAACTGCACGCCACGGACCGGCATCGGCGAGTCGCCCGCCTCGTGGCAGAGGTCGTGGAACGCTCACATTACCGGCGGGCGGTACTGGACGAGAAACTCTCTTCGCAGGTGTATGACCGTTATCTCGACATGCTCGACGGTTCCCACAGCTACTTCCTCCAGTCGGACCTGAAGGAACTCGAGCCGCTGCGGACACGCCTCGGCGATGCAATCCGTTCGGGCGCGGTGGAACCCGCCTTCACCATCTACCGGCGCCTGCTGGAGCGCAACCGTGGCGAGATCCGCGCCGCGATTGCCTCGCTCGACCATCAGCCCGACTTCACGGTCGACGAGTCCTACAACTTCGACCGCACGAAGGCGCCCTGGCCCGCGAGCGAGGACGAGCAGGCTGACATCTGGCGCAAGCGCGTCAAGAATGACGCCCTCTCCCTGCTGCTTGCCAACAAGAGTTGGGACGAGGCGCGCGATGTGCTGAAGAAGCGTTACGAGCGTCTTCTCAAGCGCGTCGACCAGGTCACCGCAGATGATGTGTTCGAAAACTTCATGAACGCATATCTGCATGTCTACGACCCGCATTCGAACTATTTCGCGCCGCACTCGAGCGAGGAATACGACATTGCGATGAAGCTCTCCTACGTAGGCATCGGGGCCACACTGCAAGCGGTGGACGACTACGTCACCATCGTCAACGTGATCCCGGGTGGACCGGCGGCGGTCAGCGGTCTGGTAAAGGCGAACGACCGCATCACCGCGGTTGCACAGGGGAAGGCTGAGTTCGCCGACGTCGTCGGCTGGCGCCTGGATGACGTGGTGCAACTGATCCGCGGGCCTGCCGGAACGGTGGTGCGTCTGCAGATCCTCCCGGCCGGCGCCTCGCCGGGCTCCAAGGAGCAGGTCTACGAATTCACGCGCAACAAGATCACGCTGGAGAGCCAGGCCTCCAAGAAGAAAATAGAGACCGTTTCGATCGGTGGCCGTGACCGCAAGGTTGGGGTCATCGACGTCCCGAGTTTCTATCAGGACTTCGATGCCAAGGTGAACGGGGACAAGGAATACCGCAGCACCACCCGCGACGTGGCGCGCCTCATCGAGGAACTCAAGGCGGAGAAGGTCGAGGGTCTCGTCATCGACCTGCGCGGCAACGGCGGCGGCAA
>CAXBRZ010000319.1:0-3517 GCA_963978075.1 uncultured bacterium
GGTGCTCGGCATCACCGTGTTCGACGACGATCGGGCGATCGCGCAGATCGACCTCGCGGACTTCGCCGCACAGGCGAGCACGCAGCTGTCGCCGACCGCTGGATGGGGCGTGGCGGAGAACGCGATCGAATTCTCGCTCGCCGCGGATCGTCCCGAGGCGACGGCCTCGGTGTTCGTCACGCTCGCCGTCGGCGCCAACGACATCGTGCGCGGGCGCTCCGAAGAGGACTACCGCACGCGGGTCCGGGCGATGCTGGTGACGCTCACCGCGCCGCGCGCAGGGCGCACAACCCCGCGGGTGATCACGTTGCCGCAGCCCGACTGGTCGCTGTCGCCCGCGGCGGCGACGCACTTCTCGTAGTACTCCCGGTCCACCATCAGGTGCTTGTGCCCGGCAGACAGGCGGAGCGCCTGCGCCGCGGCTTCGCGGATCTGCGCGCCCGCTATGGCGGTGCCCGCCGCCTGCGTGCCTTCTGGCAGGTGTGGAGCGCTCCCCTGTTCACACTCGGGGGCCGGCATGTTGCGACGGAGATGCTCGGCGTCTGCGGGGCCGACAATGTGTTTGCCGACCAGACGCAGAGCGCGGTCACCGTCGACGAGGAAGCCGTGCTCGCGCGGCGGCCCGACGTGCTGGTCCTCAGCGCTTCGCGCGCCGAAACCGCCGACTGGCTGGCGCGCTGGCGCCAGCGGGTGCCGCCCGCCGCGTTGTCCAAGGGCGCCGTCGTGGTGCTCAACCCCGACCAGGTGACGCGCATGGGTCCGCGCCTCCTGGAGGGGACACTCCAGTTGTGCGAGCGCCTAGAGGCGCTCAGGGCCGTGGTTCGCTGAGCGGCAGGCTTGCCGTGCGCGGATCGCGGTGTGAGACTGCCCACCCCGTGCCGATCCCGAGGTTTGTCATGATCCGAGCATCCCTGATCGCAATCAGTCTCCTGGTCGGCGCCCCGGCGGCATATGCCGAGAATCCGGCCGCGGCCACCGCGGCACCGGTGGTGCCGATGGACGAAGCGGCAAAATCCGCCGGGCAGATCATGGTGGGGGGGCGTGCGCTGGCCTACCAGGCCGAAGCCGGACTCATGGTCGTTCACGTCAAGGACCCCAACGACGCGGATCCGGTGCCCGCGGGCGAGAAGGCGCCGCCGCCCCCGCCCTCGGCCTCGATGTCCTACGTGGCGTATTTTCTGGGCAAGGAAGCGGACCCACGCCGTCCGGTCACGTTCATCTACAACGGTGGACCGGGGTCCGCCACCATCTGGCTGCACATGGGAGCCTTCGGGCCAAAACGTGCGGTGGCGGCCGACGCAGCACATGGCGCGGCCGCACCGTACCGTCTTGTCGACAACGTCCACACCCTGCTGGCGGACTCCGATCTGGTCTTCATCGACGCGCCGTACACCGGCTTTGGCTACCTGCGCGGTGCGGACAAGGAAAAAGCCTTCCTCGGGATTGACGAGGATGCGCGTGCGTTCACGAACTTCATCATGAAGTTCCTCTCCACGCATGGCCGATGGAATTCGCCGAAGTTCCTCTTCGGCGAAAGCTATGGCACGACCCGTTCGGCGGTGCTCTCGCGCATGCTGACCGAGCGTGCGGTCGAACTGAATGGCGTGATCCTGCTGTCGCAGGTGCTTGCCTTTGACAATGGCGCCGACGGTCCGGAAACCAATCCGGGCGTGGATCAGCCGTATGCGCTGGTGCTGCCCTCCTATGCGGCGACCGCTTGGTACCACCACAAGCTTGCGCATCGGCCTGATTCGCTGGAAACCTTTTTGCCGGAGGTGGAGAAGTTTGCGATGGAAGAGTACCTGCCGGCACTTGAGGCCGGTCGTTCGCTGAGTGCGCAGCGGCGCAGTGCCGTCATCGCCCGACTGCACGAGTACACCGGAATCCCAGCCGACTATCTCGACCGGGCCGACCTGCGGCTCAATGTCGGCATGTTCGACCAGCAGGTATTGGGTGACACGACCACCGGCCGTCTGGATACGCGCTATACGGGGCCTGCGATGGATCCGGTCGGGCGGGAGGCGAGCTACGATCCGATGATCGCCTCGATTGCGGGGCCCTATGTCGCGCTCTTCAATGATTACGTACGCAAGGACCTGCATTTCGGCGAGGGGCGCACCTACAAGTACATGGGGGGTCTGCCGTCCTGGGACATGCAGCACGCACCCCCGGGTTCCGGCCAGAAGATGACTCACGCCGCCAACGTGATGCCGGATCTGGCTGCGGCGATGAAGCAGAATCCGAACCTGAAGGTGCAGATGCACGGTGGCTATTACGATCTTGCCACGCCGTACTTTGCTGCCAAGTACGAACTGGACCACCTGCAGATCCCGGCGGCGCTGGCCGCCAACCTGTCGATGCATTTTTATCCGACCGGACACATGGTCTATCTGAACGAGGCATCGCTGGCGGCCCTCTCGCAGAGTACGGGTGCATTCATCCGGGCCAATTCGGGACATTGATGCGTCTGGTTCCCGAAACCCTGACGCGTGCGCTGGAAGGCCCGGCCGTCAGCGCGTGGCTGGTCGCAGGCGACGAGCCGCTGCTCGTCGGCGAGGCGTGCGATGCCATCCGTGCACGCGCACGCGCGCAGGGATATATCGGCCGTGAAGTGCATTTCGTGGAGCGGGGTTTCGATTGGTCGGAGCTCAATGCGTCCCTGCGTGCGATGTCGCTGTTTGCCGAGCAGCGCATTGTGGAGGTCCGCCTGCTGAGTCCGAAGCCCGGAGTGGAGGGCGCGCGTGTACTGTCGGCCGCGGTGGCCGAACCCTCGCCGGATGTCATGCTGCTCGTCATCACCGACAAGATCGAGTATTCGGACCGTTCCGTGGCCTGGGTGCAGGCATTCGAGCAGCGCGGCCACTGCGTGGATGCCGACCAACTCCACCCCGAGCAGTTGCCCGGCTGGCTGACCGGCCGGATGCGGCAGCTCGGGCTTGAGCCTCATCCGGAGGCCGTCCAGCTGCTGGCCGAGCGCTGCGAGGGCAACCTCGTGGCGGCGCACCAGGAAATCGAATTGCTGCGTCTTCTCGCCGGTCCCGGTCCGGTCAGTGCCGACGTGGTGGCCGACTCGGTCGCCGACAGCGCGAGGTATCACGTCTTTCAGCTGAGTGAGGCGATTCTCGGGGGGGATGCGCCGCGGACCCTGCGCATCATGGACGGACTGGCCGGCGACGGTGACAGTCTGCCCCTTGTGCTGTGGTGCATTGCCGAGGAAATCCGTTCCGTGCTGCAGTTGTCCGCGTCGGATGGTCAGCACGGCCCGGGCCGACTGAAGCGCGGCGGCCGACGGCGCATGCAACTGCTTGCGCGGGCGGCACAGCGCATTCCGCGGGCGGCGGCCCTGGAATTGCTGACGGCGGCGGCCCGGGCGGACGGTCTGGCCAAGGGATCGGACAAGGGCGAGGCCTGGGACGAAGTGGCCAGGATTGCGACGGAGTTTTGCATCGCGAGATCGGAAGAGCGTCGTGTAGGGAAAGAGTGTAGATCTCGGTGGTCGCCGTATCATTAAAAAAAA
>CAXBRZ010000320.1:0-3502 GCA_963978075.1 uncultured bacterium
GCTCGAAGCAAAACAGCTCACCGCAGCCAATCACTTCCTCATGCGCCGCCAGCGGCAGCATTTTCTTTCCCGCCACAATCCGCCCCGCCACACTTTGGCATCATGATTGGCGGATAAGGCGAAGCCTTTTCCCTTTTCGTGCCATACGCGGGTGAGACTGCCTTGTTGTCCGATACGGCTTTCGTCTTGAAACCAAATGTCGACTTGTTCGGGCTTGATGTGTTCGGGCAATACGGCTTTTACTTCGTCAACAAAGTTTTTTTAAAAGCGTCTTGCGCTCCCGGGTCGGCCTGTGGATGGCGGCTGCGAGCGGTTATCCAGCTCATGCCGATACGGTGCAATAAAGGATACAGGCTGCTGCTGTGTTTGTAGTGGGCATTGAATTCTTGAGCGGCAATGGTATGGATGTCTTCGGCCGTGAGCCTGCCGCCTTCGCGCTTTTCTTGCTCTTCGATGATGCGCTGTTTGAAGGCTTGATGGTCTTCCGGCTTTAGTTTGCTGCTGCGGCCTGGGCGCTGTTTGTCGTAAATGGCCTGTTCGATGCCGAATTCCCAATATTTGCGCCGCAATATGTGTATGGTAAGGGGATTCAATCCGAACAGTGGGGCGATTTCTTCGGGTGCTTGGCCTTGTTGCAGTTGGTGCAGTATAAACAAGCGTGTCCGAGCCCGCGGGTGGGGTTCGGTTTTGGCGAGTTTGATAAAATCATGCTCGGTGAGTTGGTGGTTTTTTGGGGTCAGTTTAGGCATGGGGCGATTATAGCTTATTTATTTTTATTGGTATTAGAAGCTTACTTTTTTTGAATTGCTACAACAAACGCGAGGCCGTCTGAAAAGTTTTCAGACGGCATCGAATCAACGTTTATCAAGCTTGCGGGCAATCCAATTGCCCAGGCTCTGAATCACCACTACCAATAATACCAACAGCGCAACAATAAACACAATCACTTCGGTTTGATAGCGGTAATAGCCGTAGCGGATGGCCAAATCGCCCAAGCCGCCGCCGCCTATCATGCCGGCTGCAGCGCTGTAGGAAAGCAGGCCGATGGTGAGCACGGTGATGCTCGGGCGCGTGACCGTCGGCACGCCCGAGACGGACAAGGTGGCGTCCCTCTTCGGGCGGATGGGCACGCCGGCGGAAGTGGCCGCGGCGGTGCGTTTCCTCGCCTCGGCGGAGGCGAGTTTCGTGACCGGCCAGACACTCGTCGTGGACGGAGGCTTCGTGATCACCGACTACCCTTCCCAACCGTGGCTTGATAACGTCGGGCAATGGAAACTGTTCGCCGACGTCTCGGGCGGCGACGATACGACAGATTAAGGACACCAGCACATGAACGTCACGCCGCTGCGCGCCCAGGCCCCAGTCGACCACTGGCAGGAACGGGTGGATCTCGCCGCGGCCTTCCGGCTGGCGGCCCGGATGGACTGGCACGAGGCGGTGGGCAACCATTTCAGCCTCGCGGTCAGCGAGGACGGCAAGCGCTTCCTGCTCAATCCCCGCTGGCGGCATTTTTCCACCATCCGCGCGAGCGAACTCCTGCTGCTCGACAGTGACGACTCCGCGACGATGGATCGCCCGGATGCACCGGATCCGTCCGCCTGGTGCATCCACGGTCATCTGCACCGCTACGTGAGCCACGCCCGTTGCGTGCTGCACGTGCATCCGCCCTACGGCACGGCACTGGCAGCGCTCAAGGATCCGACCCTCCTGCCGATCGACCAGGTGACGGCGAAGTTCTACAACCGGGTCGCCATCGACGGTGATTTCGGCGGCATCGCGGACTTCGCCGAAGAGGGAGAGCGCCTTGCGCGGGCGCTCGGCCAGCACCGCCACATGCTCCTTGGCAACCACGGCGTGCTCTGCACCGGCGCCACTGTCGCCGAGACTTTTGACGAACTGTATTTTCTCGAGCGTGCGGCGCGCACGCTGGTCCTCGCCTACTCCACCGGGCAGCCGCTCAAGGTGCTGTCGCACGAGGTGGCGGAGCGTACCGCGCGGGGCTGGGAGGACTACGGCCAGGCGGCGGTCTGCCACTTCGCCGAAATGAAGCGCATCCTCGATGCCGAGGACCCCTCCTACGCCACCTGAAAGGCGGCGGATCGAAGGGCGCCGACGTTCGCAATGCCGGCCTGGGACATCAGGCGCGAGAGTTCGTCCGTGAGAATGTGGATGGCCTTGTCGATGCCCGCCTCACCGTACGCGATGAGACCCCACAGCAACGCCCGGCCGCAGAACACGTAATCGGCGCCGAGTGCGAGGGCGGTGGCGATGTCACTGCCGCGGCGGATGCCACCGTCCAGCATGACCGGGTACGCACTGCCGACCGCAGCACGCACGGCCGGCAGGCACGACAGTGTCGTGGGCGCGAGGTCGAGTTGCCGTCCACCATGGTTGGACAGGATGACGCCATCGGCGCCGGCGTCGCGGCCGCGCAGGACGTCCTGCGGGTGCAGCAGTCCCTTCAGGATGAGACGCCCGGGCCACAGCGCACGGAAGTCGTCGACGTGCTCCCAACTGATGGCCGGATAGCCCTGGTTGCCGTGGAAGCGCAGCACCTCGGCGGCCGGGGTGCCCGCCGGCAGATAACGCTGCCAGCTCCCGAGGGTCGGGATTCCGCCGCTGGCGAGATAACGCAGCGACCAGGCCGGATGCAGCAGGCCGTCCAGAATCCGGCGCGGGGTGTAGCGCAGCGGCAGCGAGAAGCCGTTGCGCCAGTCGCGCTCGCGCTTGGCCTCGCGCGGCATGTCCATCGTGATCACCAGCGCCGGAAAGCCGGCATCGCGCGCGCGGCGCACGAGATCGAGCGTGATGGCGTGGTCGCGCGCCGGATACAGCTGGTACCAGCTGCGGCCGGATTCTTCGGCGGCGATGTCCTCGAGCGAGGCGACGCTGACGCCCGAGAGCAGGTACGGAATGTCGGCGCGCTGCGCCGCGGCCCGCATCATGGACTCGCCGCCCGGCCTCAGGATGCCTGTGTAACCCGTGGGGGCGATGCCAAACGGGCGCGCGTACGTCCGGCCAAAAAGCGTGTGTGTCAGATCAGGCGCCGAGACCGGATTGCCATAGCGTGGGATCAGGCGGACGCGTGCATAGTCGGCGACCGATGCCCTCAGCCCCGACTCGTCCTCAGCGCCTCCTGCGACCCAGTCGTACAATACCCGTGGCAGATAAGCTCGCGCCCGTCGTTCCAGATCCGCAATCGAATGGTCCACGCTCTCTCCTTTGGCGAACAGAGGATAGCAGCGTGTCACCGGTCCCGTCCCGTGCCGCATTACACACTGCAACCCTGTCAACCGAGGCCGTAGAATCCGGTCGGCTCACCCGGGAGATCTGACGATGTCGAACCTCACTCGATCACCGTGGCGCAATCGGCTCCTGTCGGCGTCGATGCTGCTGGCCTGCCTTGCGGTACCAGGACCGGTGTGGGCTGCGCCGTCAGCCCGGGTGATGACGTCGGAAGGACGGGTGAGCGGCGTCGAGCAGGACGGCGTGCGGCAGTTCC
>CAXBRZ010000321.1:0-3493 GCA_963978075.1 uncultured bacterium
GCGCTGCAGCGTCCCGATGTGCGTGAGAAGATGCATGCAGGCGGCTTCGAAATCACCGCCCTGCCGCCTGCTCAATTGAGGGAGCGTACGGCGCGGGATGTCGAGTTCTGGCGCGAGACGGTGGCTCTGACCGGCATCCGCGTGAAGTAGCCTCACTCCTTGCCGATGCCAGCGGCATCCGCGATCTTCATGAAGTTGGCGACCTCGGCCTTGACGACCGCGTCCACCTCCTCCGGTTTCAGCGGCATCGGATCCAAAGCCATTTCGGCCAGCTTGGACTTCACGCCAGGATCGGCGAGAGCCTGATCTACTTCATTGACCGGTATGGTGCGCGTGGCAACATCTGGGATCGTGACTTCGTCGCGCTCGACGCACCGGTAACGCGCCAGCCGAAAGGCTTCCTGCGCATCGACCACCTGACCAACAACGTGGGACGAGGACAGATGCAGGAGTGGTCACGCTTCTACACGGACATCTTCGGCTTCACGCCGGTGCGCTACTTCGACATCCGCGGCGTGAAGACGGGGCTCACGTCCTATGCGTTGCGCTCGCCGGACGGGTCCTTCTGCATCCCGATCAACGAGCCCAAATCCGACTCGGACCAGATCGCCGAATACCTGCGCGACTACCGCGGTCCCGGCGTGCAGCATCTGGCTTTTCTGACCGACGACATCCTCGCGTCGCTCGAGGCCCTGAAGGAGTCCGGCATCGAGACCCTTGCCATCGATCCTTCCTACTACGACGACGTCTTCGAGCGCGTGCCTGGGGTGGCGGAGAACCGTGCGCAACTGCGCGAGCACCAGGTGCTCGTCGATGGCGATGATGACGGCTACCTGTTGCAGATCTTCACCCGCAACCTGATCGGCCCGATCTTCATCGAGATCATCCAGCGACGGAACAACCTGAGTTTCGGCGAAGGCAACTTCGGTGCCTTGTTCCGCAGCCTCGAAAAGGACCAGGAGCGCCGCGGACTGCTGTGACCACAGGGTGAGCAAGACCGGGCAGACGCCGGGAAGACTCCACGCGACACGTGGTGCTTTCGGATGTCACGTCGTATAGGTACAGTGCGCCCGTCCCACCGTCACCGGCAGATGCCCCATGAACGACACCACGACCCCCGCGCTCACAGCCGAAGAGCTGGACCGCCTGTCGGCGATCCTTGATACCTACGCCGAGCAGGAGTCGCTGTCGCTCGAGGCCCTCGATGGCCTTTTCAGCGCGTTGATCGCAAGCCCCCGGCCGGTCGGTGCCGCGGAGTACCTGCCCGTCGTGTTTGGCGGCGGTATCGGCGAGGCGGGCGCGCTTGCGGCAGTGCGCGAACTCGATGAGGCGTCTGCACTGCTTGCACGGCACTGGGCCGCGGTCGCCGCGGCGGTCGACTCCGAGGACGGGCCTTCGCCGGTCATCTTCGAGGCAGGTGAGGACGGGGTCCTCGGCCGGGAATGGGCCATCGGCTTCATGATCGGCATGGATTTCTGCTCCGAACGCTGGGACGAACTCTTCGATGCCGAGGAGGCCGATGCCGAGCGCGAGAGCGAGGAGGCGTTGCTGCCCTCCATCCCGCTCGTCGCAGGCGCCACGGATCCCGAGTGGCCCACCGCGCCATTGGGCGAGGAAGAGGCGGACGATCTGGTCGCGACCATGGCCGCCGCCTTCATGCTCGCCTTCGATTCGTTCCGCGCCGAGCGTGAGGGCGCCGCGCAGGCATGAGTCGCCCGCACGACGGCTGCAACGAATACGGCCAGCCGACCGGCTATCCGGTCGACACGACGCCGCCGTGGCCGCGTCCCGAGAGAACGACGCTCACCGGGCGCTACACGACCCTCGTGCCGCTCGAGCCTACGCACGCTGCCGACCTGCACGACGCATTCATGCAGGCACCGGACGGCCGCGCGTACACCTACCTCTTTGACGAGCGCGCCCAGAGTGTGGGGGAGTTGCGTGAACGGTTCGTGCGAATGCGGGCCGACGAGCACACGCTGCATCACGCCGTGATTGACCGCGCGACCTCACGTCCCGTCGGTCACGCAGCCCTCATGCGCATTGATGCGGCCATGGGCGTGGTCGAGATCGGCCACATCACGATGTCGCCGCGCCTGCAGCGCACGCGCATGGCCACCGAAATGCTGGCGCTGTTCATGGGCCATGTCTTCGACACGCTCGGTTACCGGCGCTTCGAGTGGAAGTGCGATGCGCTGAACGCGCCTTCGCGCCGGGCGGCCGAACGGTTCGGCTTCCGCTTCGAGGGCATCTTCCGCCAGGCCGTCGTGTACAAGGGCCGCAACCGCGACACCGCCTGGTATTCCATCGTCGATCACGAGTGGCCGGCCCTGCGCGCAGGCTATGCGGCCTGGCTCGATCCGGCGAATTTCGACCAAGAGGGGTGCCAGCTGCGCAGCCTCACGACCTGCAGGGCAGAGGCAGGCTGAACGGCACCTCCTTCGGTTTGACCTCTTGCGGCGCTGCCGCTCTTCGCCTACCGTCAGGCGCATACGCAACAGAATCAGCGCCCGCCGCCGGACGACTGCGGCGGGACCACTGGGGGAGAGGGGCAATGCGTGGACCGAGGGGGAGCGGGGCATGGCGCTGCCTGCCTGCGCTGCTGATGCTGGGACTGCTCGCAGGCTGCGGAAAACCGGAGCCCAAACCGACGGGCACCGTGCTCGTGTCGATGGCCGACAACAGCTACTCGCCATCGATCGTGCATGTACCGGTCGGCGGTTCGATCGTCTTCATCAACGCCGGCCGCAACGACCACAATGCGGTGGCCGTCGACAAGTCATTCTCCACCGAGCGGACCTTCGGGCAGATCAAGATGCCACCGGAGTCGATGAGCGAGGTGGTATTCGGCAGCGAAGGCGTCTTCCCGTTCTACTGCACTTTCCACGCGACGCCGGACGGCAAGGTCGGCATGACCGGCGTCGTCGTGGTGGGCGACGTGCGCTACATTCCGCCGACCGGAGAGCGCGGTGTCCTCGCGCCGGTCGACAAGGCCACCGGCGTGACACGCCGGGTCCCCGAAGACTATCCCACCATCCAGAATGCGGTCGACGCCGCCAATCCCGGCGACCTCGTCCTCATCAACCGCGGCGTCTACAACGAGACCGTGTTCGTCACGACGCCGAGCGTCACGCTGCGCGGGGTCGACCGCAACGAGACGATCCTGGACGGTCGCTTCGAGGTAGGTACCGGCGTGATGGTCGGCGCCAACGGTGTCGCCATCGAAAACCTGACGGCCCGCAATTACACACTGAACGGCTTCTACTGGACCGGCGTGTCGGGCTTCCGCGGCTCATACCTCACCGCGTACAACAACGGCGACTACGGCATCTATGCCTTCGGCGCGACCAACGGCGTATTGGAGCATTCGTACGGGAGCGGCTCACCCGACTCGTCATTTTACGTGGGTCAGTGCGCTCCTTGCCGGGTCGTGCTCGATGACGACATCGGGGCGTACAGCGGTCTTGGCTACTCCGGCACGAATTCAAGCGGC
>CAXBRZ010000322.1:0-3470 GCA_963978075.1 uncultured bacterium
AAGCTTTTTACTCACATTAATGAAACCGGACATGCGCGGGCCAAATGCCGGGTACTTGTCAAGGGACAAATATGATCCAGGCCGATACCAAAGAGTAAAGCTAACATCGCCACAGAAAGGTGAAATTCTCGGCATTCCAAAGACGAAGTACGAAAATTACTACCACTTGATGGTGAGCACTCGCGAACCCCGATACGCCTCAATCGTCAATGCAGTAGATTTTTGCGCATCATCCAACACAAGCTCCGCAAAGTAAGTATCTATGCGTATGTCCAAAATGATCCGGCAAATAACATTGATGCCTCCGGAGAATTCAACGTAGCTTGGCACTTTATGATGACGCTGGAGCGGCCCCCATTTCGACCGGACAGTCGTAATTTCACAGTTGCATCGCCACCCCCCGACACCTTACTCGAACTCTCTCAGCAGACCTCACCGAACGTCGCATCCAGAATCGCCACGGCCTCGTCGATTTCCGCCGCATTCACCGTCAGCGGCGGCATGAACCGGACCGTCGACTGACCACAGGACAGCAGCAGCAGGCCGTTTTCATACGCGCGGGTGATGAACCGGTCACACAACTCACGCGCCGCGGTGCGGCTGTGTCGGTCGGTCACGAGTTCCATGCCGATCATGAGCCCGCGGCCGCGCACTTCCCCGATCACGGCATGGCGGGCCTGCAACTCCTGCAGGCGCTGCATGAAGTGATCGCCCATCCTCGCGGCGTTCTGCATCAGCCCACCGCGTACAAGATCAAGGGTCGCGATCGCCGCCGCGCAGCAGATCGGATTGCCGCCGTAGGTGTTGCCATGCGCGCCGCGCTTCCACTGCGACATGATCGAGCGCTTCGCGACCACCATGCCGATCGGCAGGCCCGAGCCCAGACCCTTGGCGAGCGTCATGATGTCCGGCTGCACACCCCAGTGTTCCGAGGCGAACATCTTCCCGGTGCGTCCGATGCCTGACTGCACCTCGTCGAAAATGAGCAGGATGCCGTGCCGGTCGCACAGCGCGCGCAACCCCTCCAGAAATCCCGGCGGCGGCACGAGGTACCCGCCCTCGCCCTGGATCGGCTCGACGAGAATGGCCGCCACTTCCGAGGGCGGCACGTTGCTCTGGAAGAGCATGTTCTCGATGTAATTCAGGACCGCCGCGCCCTGGTCCTCGCCCGCCAGCAACGGCCGGTACGGGTTCGGATACGGCACGTGCGTCACGCCCGGCATGGTCGGGAAAAAGCCCTTCTGCTGGGTGTACTTCGAGGCGGTGAACGACAGCGATCCCATCGTGCGGCCATGAAACCCGCCGAGGAACCCGATGAAGCGCGACCGGCCGGTCACGTAGCGGGCCAGCTTCAGGGCCCCCTCCACGCTCTCGGTGCCGGACTGCGCGAAGAAGCTCATGGCCGGCTCACCCATGGGCGCGAGTTCGGCGATGCGCTCGCCGAGGGCCACCTGCCCTTCGTGCCAGTAATCCGAGGAGATGTGCAGGAACTTCTGCGCCGCCTCGGTGACGGCCGCCACGACCTTCGGATGACTGTGACCGGTACTGCACACCGCGATGCCGGCCATGAAGTCGAGGAACCGGTTGCCGTCCACATCCCACACCTCGGCGCCGCGGCCATGCGACATGGCGAACGGGTAGTCACGCGGATAGGACGGGGACACCACCGCCGTGTCACGGGCAATGAGGGCGCGGGCCTTCGGTCCGGGCAGTTCGGTCTTGATGTGGGGCGTTTTCATACAGGTCACCTTCAACAGAAACAAGGACAGGCACGAATTTCCGCGCCTCTTTGGAGCCGCGCCGCTGCGACAGCGCCACCGTGGAATGGGGAGAGACCGCGCAGGCCGGTTATTCGACCACCGTCTGCGACTGTTCGCGCAGGTAGAGCGGCAGATAATAGAACGAGCCGATCGCCTTGCCGGTGGAGGTCGAGCCCTTCCAGCCGGCGAAGGCCTGGTAGCCGGGCCAGGCGCCCGTGGTGGCGCCCTGCGGGCGGTTGACGTACACGGTGCCGGCCTCGATGTGCTCGAGGAAATACGCGACGTCCGCCTCGGATCCGTAGACCCCGGCGGTGAGTCCGAGCGGCGAGGCGTTGGCCCGCGCCACGCCCTCGGCCAGATCCCGCACCGGACAGATCATGAGGATCGGCAGGAACATCTCCTCGGCGTAGAGCGGATGCGCCGCCGGCGCGGTGGCCACGGTCGGCGCGACATAGCACCCCTGCGCCAGCGGGGTGTCGGTCAACCGCGTCCCGCCACAAAGCACCGTGCCGCCGTCAAGAGCGAGGCGCCGGACGTAGTCCTCGTACTTCGCCACCGCGCGCGCCGAGACCACCGGTCCGAGCCAGTGCTCGCGCTGCGTCGGATCGCCGATGCGGATCGCCTGCGCCGCGGCCACCAGTCGTGCCGTCAGCGCCTCGGCGACGGATGCCTCGACATACACGCGCGAGGCCGCCGAACACTTCTGGCCGCCGAGTCCGAACGCCGAGCGCGCGATCCCCGTCGCCGCACGCTCGAGATCACCGTTCGCCGTCACGACGACCGCATTCTTGCCGCCCATCTCGGTGATGCAGGGGCGCACCCAGGGGCCGGCCGCCATGCGCCGCGAGAGATCCATGCCGACCTCATACGAGCCCGTGAAGGTCACGCCGGCAATGCGCGGGTCGTCGATGAGCGCGTTGCCCACGACCGCACCGCTGCCGGCGACCATGTTGAAGACTCCCGGCGGATAGCCGGCATCGCGCAACAAGTCGGCCAGCAGCCGCACCGCCCACGGCGTGTCGCTCGCGCCCTTCGCCACGACCGTATTGCCCGTCAAGAGCGCCGCCGCCGTGGGTCCTGCGGCCAAGGCGAGCGGGAAGTTGAACGGCGCCACCACCGCCCAGACCCCGTGGGGCTTCAACACACTGCGGTTGTGCGAGCGCCAGTCGGTCAGAGGATCATCGGGCAGCACGCGATCGTAGTAGCCCGAACGCTCGTATTCGTCGGCGTAGCCGCGGAAGAAGTCCGCCACTTCGGCCGCCTCCGCCAGCGCCTCGAGGCGGTTCTTGCCCACTTCCAGCGCCAGCGCCGCCGCCAGTTCATAGACGCGCTCGTCGATCAGGTCGGCCACACGATGCGACAGGCGCACGCGCTCGGACGGCGCACAGGCCCGCCACGCCGGATACGCGCGGGCCGCAGCGTCCACCGCCCGCTGCACGACGGTCGCATCCGCCGTCGCAAAATGACCGAGCAGCGCCCCGTCGATGGGCGAGTGGTTGACGATCGTCCCGACACCGGCGACCTCCGCGCCGTCGATGTACAGCGGATGCGTCGCACCGAGCGCGGCCCGCGTCGCCGCCACCGCCGCCTCGAAACGCGTGTGCATTTCCTCCGGCGGATTGAACATCGTCGAATACGTCAGTTTGAAGGTCATGACCAGTCAGTCTCCGCAAGCAGGCGGTCGATGAGATCGACCGCATCCGTCAGGTC
>CAXBRZ010000323.1:0-3469 GCA_963978075.1 uncultured bacterium
CACCAACTCGCCCAAGCGGGTGGAGGGCACTTCGCGGGCTCCCAGACTCATCAGCTTTTCTTCAATCCGCTCGATTGCGTTGTCTAACTGTTCGGTGCTCACGGGGCGTTTGCGTAGGGCAAGCGCCATCGAACTCACCAACTTGCTGTGCTGAAACTCGGTGCGCCGACCGTCTTTTTTCACCACGTTGGGATAGCTGACATCAGGGCGCTCATACGTGGTGTAGCGCTTTTCGCAGGCACCGCATTGGCGACGGCGGCGAATCGAATCGCCGTCTTCGGACATGCGGGTTTCGACCACTTGGGTCTCTAGGTGACCGCAAAAAGGGCACTTCATCGCTTATTTGTAGACAGGGAACTTCGCTGTCAGGGCGTGGACCTTGGCGCGCACGGCAGCGATATTGGCTTCGTCGTGTGGGTTGTCCAAAACGTCAGCAATCAAGTTAGCGGTCAAGCGCGCCTCTTCGTCTTTGAAACCGCGTGTCGTCATGGCGGGGGTGCCGATGCGCACACCGCTGGTAACAAATGGTTTCTCGGGGTCGTTCGGGATGGCGTTTTTGTTGATCGTCATGTGGGCCGCGCCGAGTGCAGCTTCGGCTTCTTTGCCTGTGATTTTTTTGGAACGCAAATCGACCAGCATCACATGGCTTTGGGTACCGCCACTGACGATGCGCAAGCCGCGTTGGGTCAGGGTCTCGGCAATGATTTGGGCATTTTTAACCACTTGCTGTTGGTAGCCTTTGAACTCAGGCGCCATGGCTTCTTTGAAAGCGACCGCCTTGGCAGCGATCACATGCATCAGCGGTCCGCCCTGCAGGCCGGGGAAGATCGCCGAGTTGATCTTCTTCGAGATGTCCTCGTCGTTCGTCAGGATCAGGCCGCCGCGCGGGCCGCGCAGGGTCTTGTGGGTGGTCGAGGTCACCACATGTGCGTGTGGAACCGGGTTTGGATAGAGCCCGGTGGCGCACAGTCCGGCCACGTGCGCCATGTCGACCATGAAATAAGCCCCCACCTCGTCTGCGATGGCACGGAATTTCGCCCAGTCGATGACGCGCGAATAGGCCGAGAATCCCGCCACGATAAGTCTGGGCTTGTGCTGACGCGCCAGGGCGGCGACCTGGTCGTAATCGATTTCGCTGCCATTCGCCTTCAGGCCGTACTGGACGGCATTGAAGATCTTGCCCGAGAAATTCACCTTGGCACCGTGCGTCAGATGTCCACCGTGATCGAGACTCATGCCAAGCAGTGTGTCGCCGGCATTCATGAGCGCAAGGTAGACCGCGGCATTGGCCTGCGATCCGGAGTGCGGCTGCACATTTGCCCACGTGGCGCCGAACAGCTGCTTGACGCGCTCGATCGCGAGCGTCTCGGCCACGTCGACGTGTTCACACCCGCCGTAATACCGCTTGCCGGGATACCCCTCAGCGTACTTGTTCGTCAGCACCGACCCCTGCGCTTCGAGCACACGCGGACTGGCGTAGTTCTCCGAGGCGATCAGTTCGATGTGGTCCTCCTGCCTCTGCCGCTCGGCAGCAATGACGTCGGCGAGTTCAGGATCGAATCCGGCAATGTTCATCTTCGAATCAAACATGGGACGGCGCATTCCATTGGGGGAAGCGACCCACACCGGGTCGCGGAAGCCCGGATTCTAGCGGAACCAGCCGAGATCGGTATTCCAGAGGCGTCAGCCAATCGCGCATTCCCGACCTTTCTTTCAAGGATCGGGTCAGCCGCCCCGCTCGAGGAAGGCGCGGACCACCCCGGTCCAGGCGCGGGCCAGATTGTCACGGTTGTAGCCGCCGCCGCCGAGGCCGAGGAGCCGCCCCTGACAGTGCGTATCCGCCAACGCGGCGAGGCGGGCCGCAGCATGGGCATGCGCGGCCGCACTGAAGCGCAAGTGGGTCATCGGATCGCCGTCGATGCTGTCGGCGCCCGCCTGGAGGATGATGAATTCCGGCTTGAAGGCCGCCACATGCGCCTCCACACGCTCCCACGCCGGCCAAAAGGTCTCGTCCCCCGAGGATGGGGCAACGGGGATGTTGAGTTTGGTGCCCCTGCCAGCACCGCGACCTGTCTCGTGCGCCGCACCGCTGCCGGGAAAGAGATACCTGCCATCCTCGTGGATGTCGGCGATACAGATGTCGGGATCGGCCTCATAGGGGTAATAGACCCCGTCGCCGTGATGGGCATCGATATCCACATAGGCGATGCGGCGGACGCCGTAGCGGTGCCTCAAGGCCTCGATCACGATGGCAATGTCGTTGAAGACGCAGAATCCGGATGCACTTCCCTGGGCCGCGTGGTGCAAACCCGCGATCGGCACAAAGGCCCGTTTGGCTCGGCCTTCGAGGATTTCCTCGGTCGCGACGAGTGCGCCACCCACCACAGCGCAAGTCGCTTCGTAGACGCCCCGATATGCAGGCGTATCACCAGCATCGAGGTAGCCCACGCCGGTCCGGGAGCGCTGCTCGATGAGCGAGACGTAGTGAGGATCATGAAACGTCTCAAGTTCATGCCGGCCAGCCTCGCGCGGCTTTTGCACACGCAGGCGGTTCTCAAGATCCTGCGCGCGCAGCGCCTGCATGAACGCACCATAGCGGTCCACGCCCCACGGATGGCCATCCGGGAAGCCGTAGCGCCCCAACGCCTCACCGGCAATCAGCAAGGTTTCACGCACTGCTCGCATGGCCCGAGACTAGCACTTTCAGGCCGCGACAACGCAGCCCGCCACGGCGCCCGTGTCCCGACGACTGGCGCTATACTGGGGCTCAAGCCCGTACCGCCGAGGTCGGCGTTTTCCCCTCTTATCCGGACCCCTCATGGCTCAGTTCATTTACACGATGAATCGGGTGTCCCGCGTCGTTCCGCCTAAACGGACGATCTTGAAGGACATCTCCCTCTCCTTCTTCCCCGGCGCCAAGATCGGCGTGCTGGGTCTGAACGGCTCGGGGAAAAGCTCGCTGCTCAGGATCATGGCCGGCGTCGACCGGGAATTCGAGGGAGAGGCGCGGCCGCAGCCGGGGATCAACATCGGTTTTCTGCAGCAGGAACCCGAACTCGATCCGGCGCGCACCGTCCGTGAGATCGTCGAGGAGGGAGTCAAGCCCATCAAGGACGCGCTGAACCGCCTTGACGCGGTATACGCCGCCTATACCGACGAGAACGCCGACTTTGACAAGCTTGCGGCCGAGCAGGGCGAGCTTGAGGCTTATCTCGCCACGGTGGACGGCCACAACCTTGAGCGCACGCTCGAGGTAGCGGCAGACGCGCTGCGGCTGCCGGAATGGGACGCCAAGATCCAGGTGCTCTCCGGCGGAGAAAAGCGTCGCGTCGCCCTCTGCCGACTCCTGCTGCAAAAACCGGACATGCTGCTGCTCGACGAGCCGACCAACCACCTTGACGCCGAATCCGTGGCCTGGCTTGAGCGGTTTCTGCACGAATATCCCTCGACGGTCATCGCCGTCACCCAC
>CAXBRZ010000324.1:0-3446 GCA_963978075.1 uncultured bacterium
GCGCGCGTGGTTTTCAGGACAGGGCTGCAGGCCGGTATCGCCGGGTCGCGAGGGCTAAATGGAAGAACTTGAAGAACCCTCCAGTGCCGGCCAGTCGGCTGGGGATCGCGGCGAGCCAAGTGGGGTAGGAGCTGCCTATGCCGCCACGCTCGCAGCGGAACTCGCGTTACAAAAACCGGATTTGGCCGCCGATGCGCAGGCGTTCCTGCAGGCGCAGAAAATGCTGGCCGATGCCCAGCGCGAGCGGGTCGAGGCCGAGCACCACTTTTTCGAGACGGTCGAGAAGAGCGCCAAGCGCCTGATGCTGCGGGCGCAGATGGTGCTGCGGCTCCTCAGCGTGGGCGGTGGCATCCTGCTTCTCGGCGGTCTCATCACCCTCATCGTGTCAGCGTCCCGCTCGCACCGGGTGATCTTTGACTCGGTGGACGTGGCAGCCAACGTCGCGGGCGAGGTGCCGGACGGCAAGATCCTGGCCGGGATGCTGCGTGATGAGATTGCCACCATCCAGGCGCGCACGCGCGGCTCCGGCGAGGAGTTGAAGCCCGACCTGTCGAACGCCTGGGCGAACGAAGTCTCTGTCGAGATCCCCGAATCCAACCTATCGATTGCACAATTGCGCGCGTTTTTGCAGGAGACGCTCGGCCACAACGTCTACCTTGGGGGCGATGTGACACGCTATGGACCCAAAGGCCTGCGCCTCACGGTTCGCGGTACAGGCATCATCGCCAAGGGCTTTGATATCAACGCGGCTAATCCCGAAGAGGGCGTGCATCAGGCGGCTGAGTACCTGTTTGGCGAGGCCGAGACGAGGCTGTTCGCTGACTATCTTTACTACCAGCAGCGCTACGCCGATGACGTAGCCTTTTCCCGCGAACATGTGGGGCGCGTATCGCGCAACGATGCCGCAAGCCTGCGTGATGACTGGGCAAGCTCCTTGCAGTACTTGGAGTGGATCAAGGCAGGCGATGAGATCGAGCGACTGGAACAGATGACGATCCGGGAGGTACCAAATTTCTGGTTCGCGTATGAGGACCTTGAAGCTTTTTACATGTCCAGCGGCCAGGAAGCGAAGGGGCAGGCGACCTGCCAACAGCACCGTCAGGCGATTGGTCATGTCCCGACGGCGCAAGAGAGCCGACATCTGACTGCGTGCTTACTGATGGAGCACGACTTTCTGGGGTACGTGAGCGCCGTGACGGCGGATGCCTCCAGCGATGGTGGGACGCTCACCTACGCCAACCAGGGTCTGCTGTATGCTTACGGCTACGTCCGCGCGCACGATCCGCAGCGAGCGGAAGAGTTGGTGGCCACAACCAACTGGAGTCGTGAGGACCCGCTCGATCAGGCCCACGCCGAGGATACCCTCGCCCGTATCGAGGAGGAGCAGGGGGCGTGGACCCAGGCGGCCCAACATTGGCAGGCATATCTCGCGGCGACGGCCGATCGGACAGTTGCGATCATCGTACTCTCTCACCGCTGCGAGGCGGCCCCAGACCTCGAGAGGGCGGGCCTGCACGCTCAAGCCGATGAGGCGCTCAAGGCCGACGAGGCGGTACTCGGAGTTGGTACGTTCGCCAATTGCGCGATTGCTGCTGGGGAGGTGGCGATCCTGCGAGGCAACCTGTCGGCGGCCGAGGCGCACTTCAAGCGGTCGATCGGGCTCGCTCCGGCGTTGCCCCACGGTTACGAAGCGTTGGGACGCCTGCAATGGAAGCGGGGCGAGACTGCGCAGGCGGAGACATCTTTCCGTCTTGCGATCGAGCGGGGTCCGGCATGGGCCGATCCCCTAAAGGGCCTCGGGGATGTGCTGTGGGCACAAGGTCGCCGCAAGGAGGCCATCGCGGCTTATGAAGCGGCACTCAAGCATGCTCCACACTGGCAGTCGCTTATTGAGGCGCGGGCGGCGCTGGAGAAGGCACGATAAGCAGGGGGACGTCGGTATGGCACTACAACTCCGGCGAAACGAACCTATTCGGCATCCTCATCTCATCGGCGACCGGCAAGACGCTTTCGGAGTACCTGCAGGAAAAGATCTGGCGGCCGGCGGGTATGGAGGCGAAGGCAACCTGGCTCCTCAGTAAGACGGGTCAGCAGATTGCAGGGTGCTGCATCCAGGCCTCGGTACATGACTTCGCGCGATTCGGGTTACTCGTGCTCGCGAACGGCAACGTCGACGGTCACCAGATCGTGCCCGCCAACTGGTTTGCAGACGGCACGACGAAACAAAAGGACATCGGCGTCGACGGCATGGGTTACGGATATTTCTGGTGGACCTACGATGACGGGTCGGTGGCTGCCCAGGGCATCTTCGGGCAAGGAATCTTCATCGACCGCGCGCGTCACCTCGTCATCGCGTCGAATGCCAACTGGCCCCGGGCGGACGGCGGAACCCAGCCCGAAGAGCGGGAACAGTTCTATCGACGGGTGCAGGCGGCGATCGACGCCGGCGACTGACACGCCACGCGCGGCGGGCCTGCGCGCGAGACGCCAACCCTAGAGGCGCCGTCCTGCCACCACCCATATGGAGGCCGGCATCCGTACGCCATCGGCTGTCTGATAACGGGACAGCACCTCGCGCACGAGAGGGGTAACAACGGGCACAAGGGCAGGGGCTTCGCGCAGGGCGGAGCCCAACGGACCGACGCGCAGCGCCAGATCCAACGCCGCGTTCAGATCGCCGGCGCCGATCCTCGTGTCGAAACGGGTCAATCGGACCGAGGACCAACCGGCCTCGTGCAGTACCGCCGTCAGCCGTTCGGGATCGGCCAATGCAAACGGGCCTGGCGCCAAGGGATCCGCGGTCGGGCGGGGCGGGACGTGTGGCTGCGCTACCGCCAGTGGCTCCGCCATCCAGGGATTGTCCGCCAGCGCCCTCCAGCAGACGAATGTGAACCGGCCCCCTGGCTTGATCGCATGACGGATATTTGCGAATGCCGCCACGGGATCATCGAAGAACATGACCCCGAACCGCGAGTAGAACGCATCGTATTGCTCGCGCGCGAGCGCTTCGGTCTGGGCGTCGGCCTCGCGGAAGGATACCGTGCCACTCAACGGCAGGGCACGTTGCCGGGCCACGTCCAGCATGGGCGCGGAGATATCTACACCCTCGACCGCGCCCTCGGGCCCTACACGGTGCGCAAGATCGATCGTCGTCTCCCCGCAGCCACACCCAAGATCAAGGATCCGCTCACCTGCAGCAGGTGCGAGAGCCTCCATGGCGGCAAGCCCCAGGGGGCGAATCTGGCGGTCGAGGGCCTCGTGCTGTGCGGCCCAAGTCCGCCCGACATGCGCGTTCCAGTAATCGACCTGTGCTGCATTCGCGCGATCCTGCGTCATTCGCAAATCTCCAAAACGGTGGCGTTCCCAGGCGTTGTGGCTGCCATGCTCAAATCGGGTCCCGGCGCTTGCCCGAGTCGCCCAGGCATCTCCCGGCACTTCGCATCATC
>CAXBRZ010000325.1:0-3443 GCA_963978075.1 uncultured bacterium
CCCCTGCTGGTTGAAGCCCAACTGCGCGGCGCGCTCCTGCTGCGCCTGCCCGAGCAGGCTCGACTGGTTGTTGAACGCGTTGTTCGCGTAGCCGGAGAGTGCGCCGAGGTTGCCAGTGAGCTGGCCCGTCTGGTCGGACGCGAGGCCGCGGCCCAGGTTGAGCGCGGAGAGGCCCGTGCCCGTCACCGTCATGCCGGTGAGCAGGTAGGGCAGCATGGAGGACGGGACGCTGGCCTGCGTGGATAGCTTCGTCGTGCCGAGACTCGTCTGGAACGTCGCCCCGCCAAAAATGGTGTTGTTGACGATCCGGCCGAACGGCACCGACGCGTCGGGGGCTCCGAGCACGCCGGGGCTGCCGGCGAACAGGATCCCGGTCCGACCGGCGTTGGCGACGATGTTGGGAATCTCGGTCATGGGCGAGTCGCCTATAGTCTGGAACGGAAAGCTGCAATAAGCTTTGGACTGCAAATCCAACCGGGTGGTTTTTCGATGAAGATATATGGCGCGCTGCTCTCCCCATTCGTGCGCAAGGTTGCGCTTGCCGCCGTTGGTGATGGTGCGCTGGGCGCGCATGGTCGGCGTCATGTGCTCGCGGTACTGCGCCATGCCGGCGTCCATCAGCACCACGGCGTCGAGCGGCAGCGCCTTCACCATCTCCTCGACGTCCATCGCCATCAGATTGCGCAGCAGCATCGAGGTCGGGAACGAGAACGCCTCGTGCAGTGAGACGGTCGGGAACACGAAGGGCAAGGCACCCGCGGCGCGCAGCGGCCGTACCCCCCGATAACCCTTCAGTACCCTTTCAGGAATTCCCTCATGACGATCGAAGTTCGAGTGCCGGCACTGCCGGAGTCCGTGGCTGACGCGACGCTCGTGACCTGGCACAAGCAGCCTGGCGAGGCGGTGTCCCGTGACGAGAACCTGGCGGATCTTGAGACGGACAAGGTTGTACTCGAGGTCCCGGCGCCCGTGGCCGGAGTCCTCGTCGAGGTCAAGGTCGCGGCCGGAAGTACGGTCACGGGTGGCGTGCTGCTGGCCGTCATCGACGAGACGGCGACGGCGGGAGCCGCCCCGGCAACGACCAGCGAGTCCGCCGCAGCCCCCGCCCGCAGCGAGCCCAAACTGAGCCCTGCCGCCCGCCGAGTGGTCGGTGAGCAGGGGCTGGATCCAGCCACGGTGGCCGGCTCGGGTCGCGACGGCCGGGCCAGCAAACAGGACGCACTGAAGGCCGCAGCAGCGCCGGCACCGACGCCTGCGCCCTCATCGCCCGCCCCGGCCGCACCGACACCGGCTGCCCCCTCCGCCGCAACCCGCGTGGGCCGAAGCGAGCAGCGTGTGCCGATGTCACGACTGCGCGCCCGCATCGCGTCACGCCTCGTCGAGGCGCAGTCGACGCAGGCCCTGCTGACGACCTTCAACGAGGTCGACATGTCGGCCCTGAATGCGGCAAGGGCGCGCTACAAGGACCGTTTCGAGAAGACTCACGGTGTGCGTCTCGGGTTCATGTCGTTCTTTGTGAAGGCGACCGTCGAGGCGTTGCGTCGCTTCCCCATCGTGAATGCCTATGTGGACGGCACGGACATCCTCTACCACGACTACTACGACATCGGTGTCGCGGTGTCGACCGAGCGCGGACTCATCGTCCCGGTCCTTCGGGATGCAGACCTCATGAGTTGCGCCGACGTCGAGCGCACGATTGCCGACTACGCGCGCAAGGGACGCGACGGCGCGATCACCATCGAGGAACTGACCGGTGGCACCTTCTCGATCACCAACGGTGGCGTGTTCGGTTCGCTCATGTCGACCCCGATCGTGAATGCTCCCCAGAGCGCGATCCTCGGCATGCACAAGGTTCAGGACCGGCCGGTCGTGGTCGATGGCCAGATCGTCGTGCGCCCCATGATGTATCTGGCGCTGACCTACGATCACCGCATCATCGATGGTCGCGACGCGGTGCAGTTCCTGGTCACGATCAAGGACTGCCTCGAGGATCCTGCCCGCCTGTTGCTGCAGATCTGAGGAGACCGTCATGAGCGAACACTTTGATGTGGTGGTGATCGGCGGCGGTCCGGCGGGCTATCCGGCGGCCATCCGTGCAGCGCAGAACGGCCTGTCGGTGGCGTGTATCGACGGCTGGCGTAACTATGACGGCAGTTACGCCTTTGGCGGCACCTGCCTCAATGCCGGCTGCATTCCGTCCAAGGCACTGCTGGAGTCGTCGGAGCTCCTGCACCGGGCGCAGAGCGAATTTGCGCTGCACGGGATATCGACCGGTGCCGTGGCCATGGATGTGGCGAAGATGCAGGCGCGCAAGGCCGGCATCGTCAAGGCCTCGACACAGGGCATTCTGGGCCTGTTCAAGGCGGCCAAGGTCACTGCCCTGCAGGGACACGGCCGACTCCTTGCGGACCGGCAGGTGGAATTCACCGCGCCCGACGGGACAACTCGGATGCTGTCGGCGGGAAGCGTCGTGCTGGCCAGCGGCTCGCGGCCCATGCCGCTCAAGTCGGTTCCGTTTGACGGACGAGTGGTCCTCGACAGCTGGGGAGCTCTCGAGTTGCAGAGCGTGCCACGCCGGTTGGGTGTGATCGGTGCCGGCGTCATTGGTCTTGAACTCGGTAGCGTCTGGCGCAGGCTCGGCGCCGAGGTGACGGTGCTCGAGGCCACCGACTCGTTTCTGCCCATGGCGGACGAGGCGGTGTCGAAGGAGGCGCTCAAGCACTTCCGCAAGCAGGGGCTCGACATCCGGCTCGGCGCGAAGGTGACCGGAGCGACCGCGGGAGCGGATGCCGTGACCGTGGACTACGAGGATGCCAAAGGCGCACAGCGGGTCGAATTCGACCGCCTGGTGGTGGCGATCGGACGTCGGCCGCACACGGAAGGACTTCTGGCCGAGGGCACCGGAGTGCGTCTGGACCCCCGCGGGTTCATCGAAGTGGACGACGAGTGCCGGACGGGTGTCGCGGGTGTCTACGCGGTCGGTGACTGTGTCCGCGGTCCGATGCTCGCCCACAAGGGCAAGGAGGAGGGCGTGATGGTGGCCGACCTCATCGCGGGCAAATGGGGCCATGTCAATTACGCCGCGATCCCCTCGGTGATCTACACGGCGCCGGAGATTGCCTGGGTCGGGCAGACCGAGGCCCAAATAAAGTCATCAGGGCGCGCCTACAAGGTCGGCTCCTTCCCGTTCCTTGCCAGTGGCAGGGCGCGGGCCATGGAAGCGGCGCAGGGCTTTGCCAAGGTCATTGCTGCAGAGGACGACGACACCATCCTCGGTGTCCACCTCATCGGCCCGATGGCCGGAGAACTGATCGCCGAAGCGGTGCTCGCGCTTGAGTACTCGGCAACGGCCGAGGACCTGCAACGGACGGTCCATGCGCATCCGACGCTGTCCGAAGCCGTCCATGAAGCGGCGTTGGCAGCGGACAAGCGCGCGATCGACT
>CAXBRZ010000326.1:0-3424 GCA_963978075.1 uncultured bacterium
CTCACCCGTCGTCCCTGGGTCAAGACTTCGCTCGCGCCTGGCTCGAAGACCGTGCAGTTGTACCTCGAGTCGGCGGGGCTCATGCCGGACTTGCAGGCGCTGGGCTTTGACGTGGTGGCCTTCGCCTGCACGTCGTGCAACGGCATGTCCGGTGCGCTGGAGCCGGCGATCGAGGCCGAGATCAAGGCGCGAAGCCTCTATACGACCGCCGTCCTGTCGGGCAACCGCAACTTCGAGGGGCGGATCCACCCGTACGCGAAGGAAGCCTATCTCGCCTCACCGGCGCTCGTCGTCGCCTATGCGATCGCCGGGTCCATCCGGGTGGACATCGCACGCGACTCCCTCGGTCTTGATGACAAGGGACAGCCGGTGTTTCTCAAGGACCTGTGGCCGGACGATGCCGAGATCGATGCGGTGGTCACCCGTTACGTCCGCCCCGAGCAGTTCCACGCCGTCTACGACCCGATGTTCGAATTCGGCTCCAAGGCCGGGATCGAGGTCAGCCCGCTCTATGACTGGCGACCGACGAGCACCTACATCCGTCGTCCGCCGTACTGGGAAGGGGCGCTGGCGGGTGCGCGCACGCTGTCCGGCATGCGACCGCTCGCGCTTCTGGGCGACAACATCACGACGGACCACCTCTCGCCGTCCAACGCGATCCTGCCCGACAGCGCCGCCGGCGAGTATCTGGCGTCGATGGGTCTGCCGCAGGAGGACTACAACTCCTATGCGACGCACCGTGGAGACCATCTGACCGCTCAGCGCGCGACCTTCGCCAATCCACGCCTCAAGAATGAGATGGTGCGTACGGCTGACGGCCAGGTGCGCGAGGGCTCGCTCGCGCGGGTGGAGCCTGACGGCAACGTCGTTCGCATGTGGGAAGCCATCGAGACGTACATGCAGCGGCGTCAGCCGCTCATCATCATCGCCGGTGCCGACTACGGTCAGGGCTCGTCACGGGACTGGGCTGCCAAGGGCGTCCGGCTCGCCGGCGTGGAGGCGATCGTCGCGGAGGGCTTCGAGCGCATCCATCGCACGAACCTGGTCGGCATGGGCGTGCTGCCGCTCGAGTTCCTGCCCGGCACGAACAGGCAGACGCTCGGCCTTGATGGAACCGAGACCTTCGACGTGCTCGGCACGCGCGCGCCGGGCGCGCAACTCACATTGGCGATCCGCCGCCGCGACGGGTCGGTGCTCACCGAGCCGGTGCGTTGTCGGCTCGACACCGCGGAGGAAGTCTCGATCTACGAGGCCGGCGGGGTGCTGCAGCGGTTCGCCGAGGATTTTCTGGCGGCACATCGTGGTCCTTCGGCCTGAGGAGACAATGACATGACGCGCCCGCTGCCCCAGTCCCGGATCCGTGCGACCTATCTGCGCGGTGGCACCAGCAAAGGCACCTTCTTTGCGCTCGAGGACCTGCCGGTCGAGGCCCGTGTACCGGGCGCCGCGCGCGATCGCCTCCTGCAGCGCGTGGTGGGCAGCCCCGACCCTTACGCCAAGCACATCGACGGGATGGGGGGCGCGACGTCGAGCACGTCGAAAGTCGTGATCGTGAGCCGCAGCACGCGGCCCGGGCACGATGTCGATTACCTCTTCGGCCAGGTGTCGATCGACCAGGCGTTCATCGACTGGAGCGGCAACTGCGGCAACCTCACGGCGGCCGTCGGGCCCTTCGCCATCGCCCGCGGTCTGGTGCCGGCCGCGCAGCTGCCGGCCGACGGCGCCGTCGCGGTACGCATCTGGCAGGCCAACATCGGCAAGACCATCGTCGCCCACGTGCCGGTCTCGGAAGGTCAGGTGGTCGAGTGCGGCGACTTCGAACTCGACGGGGTCACGTTTCCTGCCGCGGAGATCGTGATCGAGTTTTTGGACCCTGCCGCCGACGAAGAGGGGCGTGGGGGCGCGATGTTCCCCACCGGTCACCTCGTCGACACGTTGGAGGTGCCTGGCGTCGGGACCTTCGAGGCAACCCTCATCAATGCCGGCATTCCGACGATCTTTCTGGACGCCGCGGCGCTGGGCTACACCGGCGCGGAACTGCAGGAGGCGGTGAATTCGGATCCCGCGGCGCTGGCGCGCTTCGAGGCCATCCGCGCGCATGGAGCGGTCCGCATGGGTCTGATCGCGACGGAGGCGGAGGCCGCGCGGCGGCAGCACACGCCGAAGATCGCGTTTGTGGCATCGCCACGCGATTACGTCACCTCCAGTGGCCGCACCGTGGCGGCGGCCGACATCCATGTCCTTGTGCGCGCGTTGTCGATGGGCAAGCTCCACCACGCCATGATGGGCACGGCGGCCGTGGCCATCGCAACGGCGGCTGCCATCCCCGGCACTCTGGTGAGTCGTGCCGCCGGTGGCGCGCGGCCGAGCGTCATCTTCGGTCACCCGTCGGGGACCTTGCGGGTCGGTGCGGAAGCGGCCCGGCAAGGCGACGACTGGGTCGTGACGCGCGCGGTGATGAGTCGCAGCGCGCGCACGTTGATGGATGGCTGGGTGTGCGTGCCATCGGATTGCGTCTGACCGTACCCCCGATGTTCCAGCCATCGTCCTACGCCGCGCTACCCTCGCACTTCTATGCTCGCGAAGCGGTGATGCCGCTGCCCGAGGCGCACGTCTGGGGCGTCAACGCGGCGGCCTTGCGGGCGCTTGGACAGGACGAGCGTGGGTTCGAAGAGGGCCTGATGGCGACACTGCGGGATCCGGCAGGCAGTCGTTCCGGCATGCCGCTCGCCACCGGCTACGCAGGCCACCAGTTCGGACAGTTTGTGCCGACCTTGGGGGATGGTCGCGCTCACCTCATCGGCGATCTTGTGGACGGGGAGGGCCGTCCTTGGGACGTGCAACTCAAGGGGTCTGGCCGTACCGTGTATTCACGCGGCGGCGACGGGCGCGCCACGCTGGGTGCCGTCCTGCGCGAATACTTCCTCGGCGAGTCCTTTCATGCGCTTGGGATCCCCACGACGCGTGCGCTGGGCGTGATCCTCACCGGTGAGCGGGTTTTGCGCGACACGGCGAAGCCCGGCGCGATTCTCATCCGGCTGGCCTCCAGTCATGTTCGTGTCGGGACCTTCCAGTATTTTGCCTGTCGCGGGGATGTGACTGCCCTGCAGTTGCTCGCAGACTATGCGATCGCACGGCATGATCCTGATCTTGTCGGACAGCCTGACCGTGTGCGCTTGCTGCTCCGTCGGGTCGTGTCGCGTCAGGCGACGTTGGTTGCGCAGTGGATGGCGGTGGGGTTCATTCACGGAGTCATGAACACCGACAACATGGCATTGTCGGGCCAGACGATCGATTTCGGGCCGTGTGCGTTCATGGACGGTTTTGATCCGCACAAAGTGTTCAGTTCGATCGACCGGCAGGGACGCTACGCCTACGACAACCAGCCGAACGTCGCGCTGTGGAATCTCGCCCGCTTTGCCGA
>CAXBRZ010000327.1:0-3381 GCA_963978075.1 uncultured bacterium
GAAACCGGCCGCATTACGATGACGGACAAGTCGGACGTGCTCCTGAACGATCCGCGAGTCCGGGCGGCGTATCTCGGCGAGTAGGTTTTCTCATCATTGCAAGTTGCCCTCGACACGCTTTCCCGCCCACGCTATCACGGCGGCGCGTTGCCGAGGTCGCGAGACGGTCGTTTACTTCCCCGCCCTGTTGCCTTACCGTCGCCGCTCCACCGACAGCGTGCGTCTCTGCCATGAACGAAGTCCTCGTCTACCGGCCCAGCGGCCGCTTCGATGCCACGCATTGCCCGGCGCACGAGCAGGCCATCCGTGCCCTGCTGGCGGCGGGCCAGCCGCAGCTGACGATCGACTGCACCGACGTCGACTTCCTGTCGAGCGCAGGTCTGCGGCTCATGCTGATGGCCGCACGTGAACTGGCCACGCGCTCCGGCCGTTTGACCTTGAGCCACGTGCGACCGAACGTGCACGAGATCCTCGAGATCAGCGGCGTGCTCACCGTGCTGACGGTGGCTGGCTGAGTGTCGTCTTGAGCACTTGGGGCATGGCGTCCACGGGCGCGAAAGTCCGGCTCGGCGCGGGAGCGCTCATGCTGCAGGGCGTGCAGCACGTGCTCGCCAACTCGACCGGCTGGATCATCCTCACCGCCATCCTGCAGCAGACCGGAGCACCGGGCGCGGTCATCGAGCAGGCCATCCGAGTCGGTCTCATCATCGTCGGCGTGGGCGTCCTGCTGCAGAGCCGCCGCGGCGGCGGGTTCGGCTCGGGGCATTTTTGTCCGCCGATCTGCGGGCCGGTGTATGCGAGCGCCTCCGTCATGGCCGGCCACCTTTACGGCCTGCCGGTGCTGTTTGGCATGACGGTGTTTGCCGGTATCGTCGAGATGGGGGTGGCGACCCTCGTGCCACGCCTGCGCGCTGTCTTCCCGGCCGAAGTGGTCGGCAGCGTGATGGTCATGGTTGGCGTGAGCCTCATCCCGTTCGCCATGACGCGACTGATCGGCGCGCCCGACAGTACGGTCGGTGCGCCGCTGGTGCCGGCCTCCTACAGCTTCGTGGGACTTGCGACCCTGATGGCGATGGTGGGGGTGACTGTCTGGGCACGCGGCCGGCTGCGGTTCTATCCGACGCTGATCGGCCTCACGGTCGGCGGTGCCGCGGCCGCCTGGACCGGCAACGGCATCGGGAGCGGCTGGAAGGAGATCATGGCGCAGCCGTGGATCGACTGGCCGATCCACTCGCTGCAGGCGCTCAGCTTTGAGCCCTCGCTCGTGCTGCCGTTCGCGCTGGCGGGCTTGGCCGGTGCCCTCAAGGCGGTCGGTGACATGGCCTTGTGCCAGCGCGCCGATGATCCCCTGCACTGGCAGCGGGTCGATCTTCGCAATGCCGGACGCGGCGCGATGGCGCAGGGCATGACCACGATGCTCGCGGGGCTCCTCGGTGCGCCCGGGCAGAACACGGCCTCGGTCAACGTGGGGCTTGCCATCACGATCGGCTTTCGCGAGCGGGTGCTTGCCCTCGTCATGGGGCCGATGATGATCGCGCTCGCTTTCCTGCCCAAGGTGGCGAGCGTCATCGCGCATCTGCCAGGCCCGATCATGGGCGGCATCCTCACGCTGGCGGCCTCGTCGATCATGACGGCGGGTTTGCAGATCCTCAGTTCGCGCCTTCTGGATGCGCGCCGCGTCGTCATCGTCGGCCTGTCGCTGGCCTTCGGCATCAGCGCGGCCTTCATGCCGCAGCTGTACGCGGGCGTCCCGGGGCTGTTCCGGCCGGCGTTTGTCTCAGGGGTGGCCTTGACCACGATGGTGGCGGTCGCGCTCAATTTCCTGCTGCGCCTTGGCACCACACAACGTCGTGTGCTCACCCTGTCGGGTGCGCAGCAGGAACCGCCCGCGGTCGAGGCAGCGGTCGCCGACTTTGCCGCGTCGGTCGGAGCGCGCCGCGACATCACCGGGCATGCCACCGAGGCGGTCTGCCACTGCCTCGACGCCCTCGGGGCGCAAGAGGTCACGCTGCGACTCAGTTTCAGCGAGGACCAGTTGCGCGTCGACATCGAGCACGACGGCCCGCCGATTCCGTTGCGCACAACCCCACCGGATCCCAAGGCCCTGCTCGACGAGGCGGACGGCGCGCTGCAGATGACCGGCTTCCTCGTCGGCCGGCGGGCCGACCGCGTCGAGGCGACCGTGCGGAGCGGGCGCAGCCATCTCGTGCTCGAGTTTGATCATTGAGCCTGACCGGGGCGTTCCTCAAGCGAGGGTGAATGGGGCTTTTTTAGGCTCTAACATCATGAATTTAATAGTCATTGACAATCTATTCACGACGTGAATAAATATTACCCACACTATGGTTACTTTGCCACGACTGGTCGGTCCGGCCCTGCTCGAGCGCCTGCGCGTCATGCCTGCGGTGGTCGTGACCGGTGCCCGGCAGACGGGCAAGAGCACGCTTGTCTCTGCGCTGACCGGATCCGGCCGTCACTACTCGACGCTCGACAGTTTTGACGTGCTGGACGCAGCGCGGCGCGATCCCCGCGCCCTCCTGGATCAGCCCGGGCCGCTGACGCTGGACGAGGTGCAGCGCGAGCCTGACCTGCTCATTGCCATCAAGCAGTCCATCGACGAGGTCCGCAGGCCGGGGCGTTTCCTGCTGACCGGTTCGGCCAACCTGCTTCTGATGCATAAGGTCGCCGAATCGCTGGCCGGGCGTGCGTCCTACCTCACGCTGTGGCCCATGACGCGCCGCGAGCAGCGCGGCGAAGGTGGTGCCGGTCGTTGGGACGCGTTGCTCGGCGCCGCAGACGTGGACTGGCCGGCACTTCTCGCGCAACCCGACGCGCAGTCCGAGGACTGGCGCGCGCTGGTGCGCCGTGGCGGCTATCCGACTCCGGCGCTTGAACTTGCGACCGACCACGAGCGCGCGATCTGGTTTGATGGCTATGTACGCACGTATCTCGAGCGCGACCTGCAGGCACTCGCATCGATCAGCAATCTGCCGGACTTTCGTCGGCTGATGCGTGCGGTGGCACTGAGGGTGGGCCAGTTGCTGAACCAGAACGAACTTGGTCGGGATGTCGCGCTGCCGCAGTCCACCGTACACCGCTGGCTCAACCTGCTGGAAACCTCCTTCCAACTCGTGCGGGTGCCCGCCTTCGCGGTGAACCGCACCAAGCGGCTGCTGAAGACGCCTAAGGCGTACTGGGGCGATCCAGGCCTTGGCCGGTACCTGGCCGGCAACGAGGAGCCGACCGGCGCGCAACTGGAAAACCTCGTGCTGTGCGACCTCCTGGCCTGGCGGGATGCGCGGCTTGAGCGCGCCGAGATCAGTTACTGGCGCACCCAGACGGGAGAGGAAGTCGACTTTGTGGTCGAGAGCGCCGGAGCGC
>CAXBRZ010000328.1:0-3357 GCA_963978075.1 uncultured bacterium
ACGATCGTCTTGGCGTCCTTGATGCCGGTCAGGTGCTGGATGGCGCCGGAGATGCCCACCGCGACGTAGAGGTCAGGTGCGATGATCTTGCCGGTCTGGCCGACCTGCAGTTCGTTCGAGGCGTAACCTGCGTCGACGGCTGCGCGTGAGGCGCCGACCGCTGCGCCCATCTTGCCGGCGAGGCTGTAGATGATGTCGAAGTTTTCCTTCGAGGCGAGGGCGCGACCACCCGACACGACCTTCGAGGCCGATGCGAGGTCAGGGCGATCACTCTTCGGCGAGGCCGAGAGGCTCAGAAAGCGCGTGTGGCTGGGCAGTTCGGCGGAGACCGCGGCCTCGCTGACCGCTGCCGATCCGCCCTGGGCGGCAGGCTCGAAGCTGGCGCTGCGCACGGTCGCCACGAGGGTGCGGTCCGCGGGCGCTTCCAGCGTGACGATCGCGTTGCCGGCGTAGGTCGGGCGCTTGAACTTGTAGGCGCCTTCGACCGCCATGGCGTCGGAGATCTGCGGCACGCCGAGCAGCGCGGCGACGCGCGGCAGGAGATCCTTGCCAAAGGCCGTGGAGGCGGCGAGGACGTGCGTGTAACCGGCTGCGAGCGCCACCACCTGGGGTGCGAGCACCGCTGCGAGCGGCTGTGCGTTGGCGGCGTTTGTGACCGTCACGACGGCATCGACGCCGGCCAGCGACGCGGCGGCAGCCGCGACGGCACCGGCGTCCGCGGCGAAGACCGCCACGGTGACGTGGGCACCCGGAATCTGCTTCGCGCAGGTCACGGCACGGGCCGTGGCCTGGTTCAACGTGCTGCCGTCGTGTTCGGCAATGACGAGGATCTTGCTCATTACACCAGCCCCTTCTTCTTGAGCGCGTCAACGAGTTCGGCGACGTCCTTGACCACGATGCCCTTGGCTCGCGGCTTGGGTGGCTCGACAAAGGTGGTCTTGAGACCGACGTCGGCAGCCACGCCGAGCGAAGCGAACTCGACGACGTCGAGAGGCTTCTTCTTGGCCTTCATGATGTCCGGCAGTTTCACGTAGCGCGGCTCGTTCAGGCGCAGATCCGCACTGAAGACCGCCGGCAGGTCGACTTCGATCGTCTCGAGGCCTGCATCGACCTCGCGGGTGACCACGGCCGTACCACCCTTGATCTCGATCTTGGACGCAAACGTCGCCTGCGGTCGGCCCCACAGCGCGGCAACCATCGGCGCGGTCTGCGCCGCGTCGTCGTCAATGGCCTGCTTGCCGAGGATGACGAGGTCCGCATTTTCCTTGCGGGCGACCTCGGTGAGGACACGCGAGGCCACGAGCGGATCGATCGCATCAGCCGTCTTGACCAGAATGGCGCGGTCGGCGCCCATCGCGAGCGCGGTGCGCAGCTGCTGCTGGGCGTCATCCGGGCCGATGCTCACGGCCACCACTTCGGCCGCCTCGCCGCGTTCCTTGATGCGCAGGGCTTCTTCCAGCGCGATCTCGTCAAAAGGATTGACGCTCATTTTCACGCCTTCCAGCGCGACACCCGAACCGTCCGGCTTGACCCGGACCCGGACGTTGTAGTCAACGACCCGCTTCACTCCGACCAGAATCTTGCGCATGTGGTACTCCACGCTCGCCCGTTTTTGCGATGCGGCACGCTATTGGAAGGGCGGGCGGGTGTCAATGACCCTGCGGCAAGTCCTGCTGCGGTGTCCCGAAGGACCCGGCCGACCTTCTTTTTGCAGTGCAGCTTTACCCGCTATTTTCGTTGATGTTACTGTCCCCCGCGAATTGGAAACCGTCCTGCATGGATTCAAAAACGACAAGCAGGGTGCGAGGGGGTACCGGTGTGCGCAAGACGCCGCTGGTGGATTGAAGGGCGGCGCCACGGCGCCGCTTTTTTTATGTCCCCGATGCGCGCCGGAGCAGGGCGGTAGTGAGCCGTTACCGCGTCAGTCGGTTGGTGGCGGGGCGCTGCCTTGAGTCCCTGCCCACGCTGTGGCTGGTCGTGACCCTGGCGTTTTTCCTGGTACGACTTGCACCGGGTGGCCCGTTCGATGAGGAGCAGCGGCTTGCGCCGGCCGTCAAGGCAAACCTTGACCGGGCCTACGGGCTCGATCAGCCGATGCTTGTCCAGTACGGTCGTTATCTCAGGGGACTGGTCACGGGCGATCTCGGGCCGTCCCTGCGCATCCGTGACCGACGTGTGGCGGATCTGGTTCGGGAGGGCCTGCCGGTGAGCCTCACGCTTGGCGGGTCGGCGCTCATCCTCGCGCTGGCGCTCGGCATCGGCGGTGGCTTGTGGTCTGCGCGCCGGCGCGGACAGTGGCCGGACCGCGTCCTTGCCGCCCTGTCGGTGGTGGCGGTCGCGCTGCCTCCGTATGTCACCGCGCCGCTCCTCGTGCTGGGCTTCGCGGTGGGCCTTGGCTGGTTGCCCGTCGCCGGTTGGGAACCGGGTCGTCCGCTGGATCTGGTGCTCCCCGTGCTCGCGTTGGCGTGGCCGACGGCCGGGACGGTCCTGCGTCTTTTGCGCGCCAGCGCACTTGAAGTGCGCGACTCGGCCGCGGTGTTCGCGGCACGGGCGCGCGGCCTTGGGGAAGGGCGCATCGAGTTGTGCTACGTGCTGCCCATGGCCCTCTCGCCGGTGCTCGGCTATCTCGGCGGCGCTGCGGCAGCGCTGCTCGGCGGATCGCTCGTGGTGGAAACGGTGTTCGGACTGCCCGGCATGGGGCGCTTTCTGGTGGAAGGTGCCCTGAATCGGGACTACACCCTGGTGCTGGGCAAGGTCGTGGTCTACACGCTGATCGTGCTCGTCCTGAACCTGGTGGCGGATGTGGGCGCCTTGCTCCTCGACCCAAGACTCCGTCATGAGGGGCGTGACCGGTGAGGGCCCGCACAAGAGTCCGCCTATCGCTGGCGGTACTCGCCGCGTTGTTGTTGTTCGCGGCCCTCGTGCCGCACTTGAGTCCCTGGCAGGGGGCCGCCCTTGACTGGGACCATCCGGCGGTTGCGCCCGGCCTGAACGCAGCGCACGTGTTCGGGACGGATACCCTCGGTCGGGATGTCGCCGTGCGCGCCTTCGAGGGTCTCGCGGTCTCGCTTGGGATCGCACTCGCCGCCACGCTGCTCGGCCCGCAGACGGTAGACACGCTGGAAAAGCCGATGCAGGCGGCGCGCTGAGATGTGCCGGACGCTGCTGGTGAGCGGCCGCGTGCAGGGCGTGGGTTTCCGCCCTTTTGTGCACCGCGTGGCACGGCAGCTTCACCTGCAGGGTTGGGTGCGCAACGGCCCCGACGGGGTGGAGCTGGAGCTGGAGGGGCCGCAGGACGAGCTGGAGCTATTCCTTGCCGCGCTGCAGGCCGAGCCCCCACCGCGCTGCCGCATCGAC
>CAXBRZ010000329.1:0-3332 GCA_963978075.1 uncultured bacterium
CCGAGCCCGGTAGGCCGGAACTGCCGCCCAGGCGGCGGAACCGCTGTAGGGCCAACTCACGCTGGTCGTCCGCTATCCCGGGGCCGTGGTCAACCACGTGCAACACGGCATAGCCCGGATCGCGCCTCAGGTGCAGTTCAACAGGCGCTCCCTTGCCATACTTGAGGGCGTTGTCCAGAAGGTTGGATAGCGCCTGACTGAGAAGCTGTCGGTGGCCTAGGACGTGCAGGCCCGGCTCGATCCGTGCCAGCAGGAGCCCCCCGGCCACGGGCTCGTAGAATTCGTACAGGTCGGCGGCGACGGCCGAGAGGTCCACGTCCTCAAGTGGCGCAGTGCCTGATTCCGCCAAAGCAATGCGCAACAGGCCCTGCAGCGTGTCTCCCAGCCGGTCGATTTCCGCGAGGACCGCATCTGACGCCTCAATCGTCGGGGGGTCGATCGCCAGATGACGAGCCGCCTGCGCGGCACCGCGTATCCGGTTGAGGTGGCCACGCAGATCGTGAGCGGTGCTGTCCATCACGGCCCTCATCGTTCCAGTCAGGGTATCGACCCTCGACAGTAGGCCGTTGAAGCGCGACACGAGTGCATCGATTTCGTCGCCGCCGCCGGACACAGGCAGACGTTCGGCCAAATCTCCGCGCGCGATGCGCCCCGCGCTTGCGGTGATCGCCTGGGCCGTGCGGGAGATGCGCCGCCCCAACCACCAGCCGCCGACGGTACCGAAGAGCACCACCAGCACTAGCGCCCACGCAAGACTCCGCACCATGACGGCCCGAAAAAGCCGCCGGTCCTCCACGTCGTGTCCGACCAGGACCTCATAGCCACCTTCAAGGTGCAATATGCGTCCCCGAATGCGCCGCGGCGCGCTCACTTCTCCGTGTACGGTATCCACGTCGAATTCCGCCCATCCGCCCTGGTCCGGATGCAGTTCAGGCAGGACGACGACGTTGCCGGCAAGAAATTTGCCGTCCGGCGCGCGTAGTTCATAGATTCCGCCCCGAATCCACGGATCCTCGGCGCGGTCGATCAGATCGATGACGAAACTGTCGAGACTCTTTTCGCGAAAGTCCGTGGTAATGGACTGGACTTCCACCGAGACGAGTTGGTCGCCTTCCATCGTGATGATCCGTGCCGTGCCCAGATAGACGGCTCCGAGCACGGCCACCATGGAAGCGGACAACAGCAATCCGTGCAGGAAGGCCAGACGGACGATTGAGGAGCGGACGAAAACGCGGAATCGCATGGACTCAGGGATCGTCGGTGAGGGTGTAGCCGGAACCTCGCACGGTATGCAGCAACTGGACCTCATGGCCCTTGTCTATGGCCTGCCTCAGGCGACTCATGTGGACGTCAATCACATTGGTCTTGGGATCGAAATGGTAGTCCCAAACACCCTCCAGGATCATGGTGCGCGTGACGACCTGGCCGGTGTGGCGCATGAGAAATTCGAGCAACTGGAATTCCCGTGCCGTCAGGTCTATTTTCCGACCATTGCGCGAGACTTTCCGCGCCCGGGAATCCAGTTCGAGGTCGACCACCTTGAGTCGGCCCGTCGGGGATACGTCGCCGTGCCTTCGTGCCAGGGCGTCGATGCGGGCTGCCAGTTCCTCGAGGTGATAGGGTTTCGCCAGATAGTCATCACCGCCCGCACGCAGCCCCTGGACCCGCTCGTCGACCTCGTCAAGAGCCGAGAGGATGAGGATCGGGACCGTACTGCCGGCCTGTCTCAGGGCCTTGACGATCTCCAGTCCATCGAGCTTAGGCAGCATGCGGTCAAGGATCAGCACGTCGAAGCCGCCCGCAAGGGCGGTCGTACGGCCCGACTCGCCGTCAAAAGCCTGTTCCACCGCATGACCGAGTTCGCGTAGCCCTTTGGTAAGGTATTCGCTGGCACGGTGATCGTCTTCAACGAGCAGGATCTTCATAATGCCTCCCTGAGGGGAAGGATAAGGGATGCGGTGGGTAGAGAGGGCAGGTACCTTAAGGACTCTTAACCCGTCGTTTAGGTTCCCCCGGCGGCGGCTGCGGTAGTCTTCGCGCCAGTTCAGTTGCAGTTAGGGCAGCAGGAGGTAAGGCATGCGCAATCCGTGGACGGTGGGTCTGATTGGCGTGATGCTGGCGCTCGACGTGAGTGCTGCCGGCTCTCCCGCATCAGGCCATCTTCCCGCGCCACTGCCGGTCTCGGCCGCAGACTGCGACCATCTTATCGCCCAGTTTGAAGTTGCCTGGTCCACCCACAGTTCGGCCAAGAGGGCAGAGTCCGCTCTTCGGGCGCGGGATCTGGGTGAGGCAGCCTGTCGGGAGGGCCGTTATTCAGACGGCGTCCATCAGCTCAGGCGCGCCCTGCACGAGCTCGGCCTGAAGCCGGTACGCCGCTCGGGGACTTCCTTGCCGAAGTAGCTCCGCCTTCATTCTTTTCCTTGGGGCTGAATCCGCACTCCGAAATTACCGGGCATCGCCAGCATTCGGGTCGTCGTGCCTTGCACGTATAGCGCCCGAGCAGAATGAGCCAGTGATGCGCGTGCAGGGCGTATTCGTCAGGGACCGCGCGCAGCAAACCCTTTTCAACAGAACCCACCGTTTTTCCCCTGGCGAGTCCGGTACGGTTGGCAACGCGGAAAATATGCGTATCGACGGCCATCGTCGGTTCGCCGAACACGCAGTTCAGAATGACGTTCGCCGTTTTCCTGCCGACCCCGGGCAGCGCTTCCAGCGCGGTTCGATCGTGTGGAACCTTGCCGTCATGCAGCTCGAGTAGCCGTCGGCACATGCCGATGATGTTCTCGGCTTTCGAATTGAAAAGCCCGATGGTCCTGATGTGTCTCTTCAGGCCTGCAAGCCCAAGGCCAAGAATGCCTTCCGGAGTATTGGCGACGGGAAAGAGCTTGGCTGTGGCGACATTGACGCCCTTGTCGGTGGCTTGCGCGGAGAGGATCACCGCCACCAGCAGTTCAAAGGGGGTCGAGTAAACCAGTTCCGTCTTCGGCTCCGGATCGATTGCCTTGAGTCTTGCGAACAGTCTGCGGCATTTTGCAGGGGTCATTGCGGTTCGCTCCGGAGGGATCGGGCCGCCAGTTTTATTCGCCGCTCGGCTTCGCGGCGGTCTTCTGGGGCCCGGCGTTCGTGCTCACCGCGTGCGTCGGCATGTCGGCGGCCTTCGTGCGCGACTCGCCCTCGGCCGCCGGCTTCGACGACTTCGACACCGGCGACGCCACCGCGGGGCAGGTCGGCACGATCCCCGTGCGCGAGGTCGTGCGGCGCATCTACGTCCACGACGACGTCGGGCCGGTCGGCTTCCTGAACGAGCTGGAATACGTCGACGGCAAGCTGTA
>CAXBRZ010000330.1:0-3327 GCA_963978075.1 uncultured bacterium
GATACCGAGCGCCTGGCGGCGGATCTCGCCAAGGAGACCCACCGTCGCGGCATCGGGTCTGGGCAACTGGCCCACCGCGGCCCACCGGCGCAGGTCGAACACCGAGAAGTACTCGACGAGGTGCCCCGCATTGGCCTGCGCCGAACGCGCCAGCAGCGCGATCACGACGGAGATGCCGACCGACGAGCCGACGTTGCGGATGAGGGTGAGCAGCACGCCGGCCTCCGTGCGGGCGCGGTCGGGCAAGGTGGCATAGGCCACGAGCGAGAGCGGCATGAAGGTCAGCGGTGTGCCAAGACCCTGCAACAGGCTCGAGAGCACGAACCAGTCCGTCTGGGTATCGACCCCGAACTGTCCCATCATGAGCAACGACACGCTGGACAGCGCGATCCCGAGCGCCATCGTGGGCCGCGCGCCAAAGCGGGCCGTGAGCCGGACGCCCAGCATCATGGCAAGGATCGAGGCGGCTCCGCGTGCCGCCATGAGCCACCCCGCCTGCGTCGGTGTATAGCCCTTCACCTGCTCGAGAAAGCCCGGCACCAGCACCGCCGGCGAAATCACCGCAATGCCGATCACGAACATGATCAGCATGGAGACCGTGAAGTTGCGGTCCTTGAAGAGATGCACGTCGACAAAGGGCTCGCGCCCGCTCAGCGAGTGCACGACGAACATGTAAAAGGCCATGGCACCCACAAACGCCTCGGCCACGATCTCGGTGGAGGAAAACCAGTCCTGCGACTCGCCGCGATCCAGCATCAGTTGCAGGCAGCCGATGGCGACCGACAGGAGCACAAAGCCCAACGTGTCGAACGGACGCTTGCGGTCACCGCCACCTCTGGGCATGGAGGCCATCAGCGCCAGCCAGCCCAGAAGGCCCAGCGGCAGGTTGATGTAGAACGCCCAGCGCCACGACACCTGGTCGGTCAACCAGCCACCGAGCGTCGGACCGATCACCGGTCCGACCATCACACCCATGCCCCACAGCGCCATCACCCGGCCATGGCTCTCTCTGGGGAACTCCTGCAACAGTGCCACCTGCGAGAGGGGCACGAGCGCCGCGCCGAACGCGCCCTGCACCATGCGAAAGACCACCATCTGTGCAAGCGTGGTGGCCACACCGCAGAGCATGGACCCGAGCGTGAAGCCGAGGATCGACCAGCCGAGCACCGCGCGGATACCGATCCTCACGCCGAGCCAGCCAGCGAGCGGAGTCACGATGGCGCCGACGACGATGTAGGAGGTCACCACCCAGCCTGCCTGGTCGGGCGTGGCCTGCAGCGTGCCCTGGATGTTGGGCAGCGCCACGTTCACGATCGTGGAGTCGATCGCGTAGAGCACCGTCGCCAACGTCGCGGCAAGTCCCAGCAGCAGGCGTGATCCGATTCCGGCCAGCATGGCTCAGCCGGCCTCCTCGAGGTTGCTGCGCAGTCGACCGAGGAGGCTGATCAGATGCCGCCGATCCGTCGCACTGAATCCCTGCAGTGCACGCTCTCGCGTGGCCGCCGCGATCCGTTCCAACTGGGCCGTCGTCGGTTCGCCCGCTGGCGTGATGCGCAGCCGGTACGCGCGCCGGTCGGAGGGGTCGGCGAGGCGCCGCACGTAACCGCGCTGCACCAGCCGGTCGACCATACGGCCGAGCGTGACCGGCGTGACCTCAAGCCGGGCCGCAAGATCCGTTTGCCTCGAGTCCGGCTCGCGCGCCACGTAGAGGAGCAGTCGCGCCAGCGCCGGTGTCAGGCCGAGACCCTTGGTACGTGCGTAGAAGTCCCGTCGCAATAGCCGCAGCGAGTCGGCGAAGACGGGCCCCAAAGACGAATCCTTCGATCGCGGCGCCATGGCGATCTCCCCGCCGGTGCACAAAATTGATGTGCATAGGTTATCAAATGCCGGGCAACGTCAGGTCGCCGTCGCCGGGGTATCATGACCCGTCCAGGACCCGCGGAGACCTTGCATGCGCATCGGTGACGTCACCACTCTTACGATCGAAGGCGCCGTCGCCGTCATCCGCACCGACTCGCCGCCCGTCAACGCACTGGCGGCCCCCGTGCGCGCAGGGCTCGCCGAGGCACTCCGTGTTGCGGTGGCGGACCCGACGGTGGGCGCCATCCTCCTCACCTGTGTCGGACGGACCTTTCATGCCGGGGCCGACATCAGCGAACTGTCCAAAGGCGCCGCCCACCCGACGCTCACCGAGTTGCTCGCAGACCTCGACGCCTGCCCAAAGCCGGTGGTCGCGGCCATGCACGGCACGACGCTGGGCGGCGGACTTGAACTGGCCCTCACCGCCGACCTGCGCATCGCCGCCGACGACAGTCGCTGCGGCCTGCCGGAAGTAAAGCTCGGACTGATTCCCGGCGCCGGCGGTACGCAGCGCCTGCCGCGCGCCGCCGGTGTGCGCGCCGCACTCGACCTCATCACAAGCGGCCGGCACGCGAGCGCCGACGAAGCGCTTCGGCTGGGCATCGTCGATCGGCTTGTGCCGGCCGCCGACCTCGAAAAAGCTGCCCTTGAGGCGGCAATCCAACTCGCCGCGCCGGGCACGGCATTGCGTCGCCTGAGTCGTCTGTCCGTGGCCGAGAGGGACGCAAGCCTCGCCGAGATCGACGCGTTCGTGGCGAGGCAAGGAGCCCACAACGCCCGCCTCAACGCTCCGCAGGCCGCGATCCGGGCGGTCCGCGCCTCCGTGACACGGCCCTTTGCCGAGGGAATTGCGGCGGAGCGCGCGGAATTCGTCGCGCTGCTCGCCGACCCCCAGTCGCGCGCGCTGCGACACCTCTTTTTCGCCGAACGTGCCGTGACGAAGTCGCGCTGGATCCGCGCCGATGCGCGCCCGATACCCGTCAGCACGGTAGGCATCGTCGGCGCCGGCACCATGGGCGGCGGCATCGCGATGAACTTCGCCGCGGCCGGCGTCCCGACCTGGATCTTCGATACCACGCAGGAAATGCTCGACAAGGGCATGGGCATCATCAAGAAGAACTACGCGGCCACCGTCGAGAAGGGCCGCCGCATGCTGGCGGATGTCGCCGATGCGATCGCGAAGGAAGCGGCCGAGATCTTCGCGCAGCTCGACGCGGTGCAGGGCATCGTGTTCCAGCGCTTCCCGCTGCGCGCCTACGCGATCCTCAACGCCCGCGTCGGCTGGCGGTTCCTCAACGATCAGCTCGAGCTCGCCGCGGTCGGGACGAACCTTATCGACGACGGTCACCGCGAGCACCCCTACGGTCAGCCGATCGATCGCCGCTTCATGGGCGTAGCCCCGGCCGGCGGCGTCGGGGTGGGCCGCGGTGCGCACGGCGGCGGTCGCCTCAGCGCGCTCGCGGGCGG